>CAMGAZ010000275.1 GCA_946008205.1 uncultured Clostridium sp.
ATTTACATTTCTCTTAAGTTAAATAAAAACAGTTGCAACTACCAGTCCTACTGTATCAACAGATTCAACGGCCCTATCTGTCGACCTAACCAAAAACTCATCCAAAAATCACTAAAATCATTAGACAAATCGCACAAATATCATTGTACCGGCATTTTGCAAATCTGTCGATCTCCCAGGATTTTCTTCGTATCTTACATCGACAGATTCTTCTTTAGAATATATCCGACGTTAAATCAGTTAAATCCTGACCCATAAATTCTTTATCAAGCCAATCTTTATTTCTATTTTTGAATATAATCACTGAATCAACGTTCTGTCGAATCCATCTATCCAACTCATTCTTCAAGCTTTCAAGCTGGGACTTGGTTAGTTCACCTTCGAATACTGAATTTTGAACATGAGTTAAATACTTTTTACATATTTTGAAAACATGTCTACTTACTTTAGCACCTTGTTTATCCATTACGATATCGTAAACCAGAATCACATACATATCTATTACCATCCCATAACATAAGGCTCATAGGTTTCTCCTTCAACCAACGATCTTACTAATTTATAGCATTCTAATCGGATTAAATGTCTATAGTAAACATCCCTATGCAAGGCTTTATATCTAACTTTTTGTTTCATATATTTGTCGTATTCACTAACGATTACCCGTTTGGATTTTTCAGATAAGTACCAATAATTTGATTCCTTATTAAAGTCTTCCTCACTAATCATATTTTTATTTATCAGTGAGAAAATTAATCTATCAACTATCATTGGCTTAAAAATTTCAGATATATCAAGACATAATGAAAATCTTCTATCCATTGGACTATGTAGATAACTAATAGTCGGATTAAGCTGGGTTACATAAATCTCTGACAAACACGTTGTATACATTAATCCATTCAAAAATGAAATAAGTGTATTTACCATATTATCAGGCGGTCTTCTTACCCTTTTTGAAAAATCTACATCGGGAATAAAAACACTTTGCCATGATGCATAGTATCTCCTATGAATAGTACCTTCGATCCCCATTAGTTCTTCAACATCATGCACTTGATCTATTTGTCGAATTAATGATGTAATTTCTTTTATGCTATCATCTAAATTTCTCCCTCTTCTTTGATAATATTTTAGGTTTCTTAATAGATTTTTAGCAGCTCCTAAGACAAAATTTTTAGCATAATATAATCTTCTTTTAGGATCTGTATAAGCCTGTACCTGTTGAATTAAAAGTGTACCAGAAACATTCTGTTCTTTTGGATAAAATGATCCAGTATAAAAACCATAGTAATTAAAAAAATGAACCGGTATTTTCATTTGAGCAAGATAATTTAAGCACTTAGTATTAGTAGAAACCTCGCCAAACAAATAAATATCTCTGGTAACTTCAATCTTTAAATCTTTATACTTACCATCTGACCTTGTTAATCTAACCGTATTATCTTTACGTTCTAATTCTCCTGAAGAAAATAAATAATAATCTTCCATCGTAATCACCTAGGAAAAACAATACTCATAAAATGCACATGATTTACAAATTGGCTTAAATTGAGGCTTAGGTGGTGTTACTTGTTCACAAATTTGTTCAATTTCTGAGATATACTTCTCCATCTGCTTCTCATCTTCATCCGTATAATCAACCTTTACACATTTCTTAAGACGAGGATAATCTAGTAATCCTTTAGAGATATTTACTCCTTTCTTCCTTAAATAATAAATATAGTATTTCAACTGCCAAATAGCTGCTGGTTCGATTGCATCGCTTCTTTTAACTTCATGAATCAGTTGCCAATTTTCAACCATGTCAATATTGATCAAATTATCAATCATTACATGATGTGTACCATGCCCTTGATAACTAGTTCTATCTAATAGGCTCCCTAATTGAACACGTTCACTAGTTTGTTCAAATCCTATTTGATGTTGAAAAAGCCAAAGCTTTCTTTTACAAACAAAGAAATAGTTAACCATATTACCAGTAACTCGCATTTTATATTCTCCAAACTAGAAGATATTATCATCATCGTCAATCTCAGCATTTTTATTCTTACTATCGTTATAAGATAGGCCAGTCATAGAATCATAATTGAAATCTGCTGGTAAGATGTTATATCCGACTTCATTTAATGCTTTATCTTTTATCCAACTATCTTTTTTTGAGACCTTACTAATTATATATAGGGGTATACCAACTAAATAATTATTAATTACCTCTCTTGCTTTAATCTTTTCTTTTACAAGGATCTGATGCTGTTTTTTGTACTCCGTTTGATCAAGAAAATCTTCTCTTCTTATATAATTATTTAGTGCTTTAGCAGCTGCCTCGAGTTTATCTTTATTTTCTAGAAATACTTGTTCAGGAATAATATCTATTGTGTTGATATTTCTAAAAGTGTTTACAACTTCTTCTTTTGTCTTGGGGTTATCTAAAAAAGTCAAATCATTTAAATAATCAATACAATAGTTGACCTTATCAATAAGCTGACAATTTTCATCTAATAGCTTGTCAGTAGTGTAATTCTCATCAATTAGCTTTAATTTATCTGATTCAGTTAAATATCCGTCAACTTGAGCTAAAGCTCTCTTAGATATTTCAAACAGATGATAATCTACAACAGAATGATATCTTTTATCGTCATATTCCTGCTTGCTTTCATGAATTCCACTTGTTAGCTTATCTCCACCATCGAAAACATAAACATTTGGTTCCTTACCTTCATAGTTACGCTTTCTATAGCATCTTCCCATTCTCTGAAAAAGGCCACACAATTCAGAAAGTTCTGTAATTAACAAGACTCAGGCTATATCTCATGCTCCTTCACCGACTTGTGGCCCGCTCCAAAGACCAGCCCAAGGCTCATGCA
>CAMGAZ010000276.1 GCA_946008205.1 uncultured Clostridium sp.
TAAATTAACTATAAGTAAGCTAATAGAAGAACTGAATGAACAAGAAAGAGATATTGTGAAATTAAGATATTTTAACGGAAAAACACAAACAGAAGTAGCTAAAAAATTGGGAATAAGCCAAGTTCAAGTATCAAGGATAGAAAAAAGAATTTTACATTCTATGAAACAAAAGTTAGTAATATAAATTATATTATGGAGAGGATTATGAAAAAAATAATTTTAATTGTGTTACTAATTGTGATAGCAACATTTGCTATTCCTATAATATTTACTAATAAATTTGCTATGCAAGAAATAATCAATAATGAAATTCAAGAAGTTAATGACACAGAAGGTAGTGCAGAAAATGATGGATATAAATACAATAAATATGCAACAATAAGGTTGTTACACGAAAAGGACAATACTATAGAAGAATTAAATATCGATGAATATCTGTTAGGTGTAGTATCGGCAGAAATGCCTGCTGATTTTGAAGAAGAAGCTCTTAAAGCGCAGGCTGTAGTTGCTAGGACTTATACAATATATACGATTGAACATAATAAAGAAAAACACGAAAATGCAGATATATGTGATAACTCATCTTGTTGTCAAGCTTGGATTTTAAAGGAAGACAGATTAGCACGCTGGGATGAAGATAAAAGGGAAGCCAACTGGGCAAAGATAGAAAACGCCGTAAGGTCAACTGCTGGAAAAGTAGTAACATATAATGGAGAAGCTATAGACGCATTCTTTCATTCCAATAGTGGAGGAAAGACAGAAGAAGTGTCAAATGTATGGGGAGGTACAGATTTACCGTACCTTCAAAGCGTTGAGACATCAGGAGAAGATGCATACAGCCAATATGCCTCTGAAGTAATTTTAACAAAAGTGGAATTTGAAAACAAAATAAAGGATAAACATCCGGAGTTTGTTATAGATTATAATGAACCAGAGTGTATAAAGATTATAGAATATACTCAAGGAAATAGAATAAAGACAATAAAGATTGGTAATTTAGAATTATCAGGGGTAGAAGTAAGAAGCTTGATTGGATTGAGGTCTGCTAATTTTGTAGTAGAGATAAGTGACGATAATATAAAATTTTCTGTGAAAGGATATGGACATGGGGTTGGAATGAGCCAAACCGGTGCCGACAGCATGGCAAAGCAAGGGAGTAATTATGAGGACATTATAAAACATTATTATACAGGAGTTGAAATTACCAATATATAAAGTTTGTATATATTTAGAAAAAATGGAAATACTTATAGTAATAAAGAATAAGGAGGGAAAATATGAATAGAAGAGGAAGAAGAGACTCAAGCTCCGAAACCAATATAAGTATTATCGTTTTTTCAACTATAATTGTTATAGCAATTATCGCTTTTATTGTAGCATATGTATTGTATAGCAGAAGACTAAATGCACAAGCTAAATCAATTAATAGTACTCAAAAAATATCATCCGCAGTAGAGAATAATATGATAAACATGATAGAAAATACAGAAGAGGCAAGTTCGTCAATAGGGAAAAGTGTTAACGAGATGGAGAATACAATAGAAAATACGCTAAGCAATGAAACTACAGAGAGAATGGCGGTTAATACAAGTAATATAGAGAAAAAAACGGAGAGTAAACAAACAAGTAATGTTGATAAATCAGTTAACACACAAGAAATTGAGGAACCGATAAAAGACCCAAGTTTTATACAACCGGTAGAAGGAGAAAAGATAAAGGATTATTCAAAAGATAATTTGATTTATTCTGCTACTCTAGATGAATGGACTACTCACTTGGGAATAGATTTTGCCGCAGAGAAAACAGATGTGGTGAAAGCAGCCGCGGATGGAAAAATTAAATCTATAAAAAATGACCCAAGATATGGACTTACGGTAGTTATAGAACACTCAAATGGGTTTGAAAGTATATACTCTAGTTTATTAACAGCAGAATTTGTAAAAATAGGAGAAGAAGTAAAACAAGGACAAACTATTGCTACAGTTGGAAATACAGCAAGATTTGAAATTGCCGATGAGACACATATTCATTTCGAAATAAAAAAAGATGGAATAAATGTTGATCCTAACATTTATATAAAGTAAGGATTCGTAGATAAAGGAGAAGACTTTGAAAACTCAAAGTCTCTTTTTTATTCTTGAAAAAATCAAATTAAATATTGAGAACTTTTTCTTGACAATATATTTATAATAATAGATAATACTACTAAAGAGGAGAAATAATGGAAGCAGAAGAAAAAGTATTATTAGAAAAAAGAAAGAGAAATATGAAAATATATCCTATACATAGAATGTTAACATTCGATTTATTGTTTTACTATGCTGTTAAATTCTTATTTTTAAATCAAATTAAAGGATTTGCACCAGAGAATATAGTTATAGCAAGTGCTTGTTGGGGTTTGTTTAGAGTATTATTTCAAGTTCCAATTACGACATATATAGACAAATTTGGCAATAAGAAGAGTATAATAACCGCAGATATATTACAAGCAATAGGAACTATAATATTAATGTTATCTGGAAATATGCAGATGCTAATATTAGCAAATTTATTCGGTGGCATTGGATATGCAATGAAAGAGGTTGCAGAAACAGGAATATTAAATTTATCAATTCCTGAGGCTGAAAACAAAAGTAAAATTTATTCCAAGATAGATGGCAAAGCTACTGGAAATTATTATTATCTATCGGCGATTTCTGCAATATTATCAGGAATACTATACGATATAAATGGATATATTCCAATGACAATATCTGTAATAATTCAACTATTAGCAGCAAAAATTGCATGCCAATTTGAAGATGTTAAAGCCAATGGTAAAAAAGAAGAGACAGGAGAAAAAATTAAGAAGACATTCAATCAGTAC
>CAMGAZ010000277.1 GCA_946008205.1 uncultured Clostridium sp.
ATAGTAAAAGAGGCAGGAGGACTACATAAGTTCATGAACTGGGATAAGCCTATTTTGACAGATTGTGGAGGCTTCCAAGTTTTTAGCTTAAGTGATTTAAGAACTATATCAGAGGATGGAGTTGAATTTAGATCTCATTTAGATGGGAGCAAACATCTATTCACGCCTGAAAAAGTAATGCAAATAGAAGAAGATTTAGGAGCAGATATTATAATGTCATTTGACGAATGTTGCCCATATCCATCTACATATGAATATACAAAGAATACAATGGAAAGGACTACTAGATGGGCTGTAAGATGTAAAGAAGCTCATAAAAATATTGAAAAACAAGGATTATTTGGAATAATTCAAGGCGGATTTTATAAAGACTTAAGAAAACAGAGTGCTGAAGATTTGATTAAATTAGATTTCCCCGGATATGCAATAGGAGGAATAAGTGTAGGAGAACCCAAAGAAGAGTTTTTAGACATATTAAGGTATACTACACCTCTTATGCCAGAAAACAAACCAAGATATTTAATGGGTGTAGGGACACCTGATTATTTAATAGAGGCAGCTCTTTCGGGAATTGATATGTGCGATTGTGTTTTGCCAACTAGAATTGCACGAAATGGAACCGCCATGACATGGAATGGAAAGGTAGTTATAAGAAATGCAACATACGAAAGAGATTTTACACCATTAGACCCAGAATGTGATTGTTATGCATGCAAAAATTATACAAGAGCATATATCAGGCATCTAGTAAAAACAAAGGAAATACTTGGTACTAGACTACTTTCAATGCATAATTTATATTTCTTGACTAAACTAATGGAAAGAGTTAGAATAGAAATAGAAAATGACAATTTATTGGAATTTAGAAATGAATTCTATAAAAAATATGGGTATTCTAAAGATAAAAATAATGTAGGATAATACATTATGATAATAAGGGGGAAAAGAAATGGATATGTATCAATCGCAGTTAGATGACGAGAAAGAAAAAACAAAAAAACTAATAAAGATTATTGCAATAGTGTTGGCAGTATTATTTGTTATGTCGATATGTATACTCTTTTACATTGCATACTTGCAAAAAAAGCAATTTAAATTATATATTGATGGTTCCAAAATAAATTTGACTTCAGATATGGTTATGGTTAAAGAAGATGATATATATGTATCAATAAATGATATTGTAGGAAAAATAGGATACACTATGAATAATGGAGAATATAAAGAACAATATTCAGAAGATTCTACGAAATGCCATTTAACAAATAAATATGAAGCGGCATCTTATATAGAAGGTTCAAATGAAATTTACAAAACAATATTGACAAATAAGACATCGGAAGAAGAGTATGAGTATTTTACAATAGATAAACCAGTGTTTTTAGAGAATAATAGATTGTATACCACGCTAGAAGGATTAGGACAAGGGTGCAATCTCGCTTACTCATATGATAAATCAAATAACACAGTTAAAATTTATACATTAGATTATTTGACTACATATTATTCTAAATTGGTACCAGATAGCAAGGAAATTATAGAACAAGAACAAGATGATGTAAATACATATAAAAATAAGAAGGCTATCTTGTATGATATGATGGTTGTAAAAAATGAAAATGGAAAATATGGTGTAAATTAAATAAACAATGAAACTATTATTTGTTAAAAATACAAATCAATATTGTTTATGGAACAAATGCAAGAATTTATGGTTGAAACAGAAGAAGGAAAATTTGGAATTATCTCTAAAGATGGAAAAACAAAAATTAATCCAGAATATAGCAGTATTAATCAAATTGAAAAAAATAAAGGACTATATCTAGTGTCTAAAAAGTCCAATGAAACAGCAGGAAGAACTCAATATGGAATTTTAGATGGGCAACAGCGAACTGTAGTATATCTGGAATATGAGCAAATAGGGATAAACAAATCTGATTTCCCAATACAGGACGAAGCTATAGATAATCAATATATACTTTATGGAAAATGTATCCCTGTAAAGAAAGCAAACAAATGGGGATTATTGGACTTAAATGGAAATACAATTTTGCCTATTGAGTACGATTCTTTAGGCTGTAAGTATAATTCTTCAAAAAATGTCTCTGGAGATAGCATATTACTTGTTCCTGAATATGAAGGTATTGTTATTTGTAAAGATAAATTATATGGATTAGTTGGGGCTGACGGAAAAGAATTAATACCACCATATGTAACTGATATGTATGTGATAACTTCTGCTGGAGAAAATCAATACTATTTTACATATCAAGAAAATGTACTTGATGTAATAAAATATCTAAGAGACACACTAAAAATTCAGCCAGTTAAGCCAGTATCAAATAATTATGATAAAGAATCTAGTAGTGTTAATCAAAATACGGCGAATAATCTTCAAGAGCAAAATACAGTAAATGATATGTAAAAGGAGATATATATGGAATATATACAATTTATAGTGACCATAATAATAATATTAGTGATATTTTATATAGCTAATATACAAAATAAAAAACAACAAACAGAACTAAAGAAAATGCAATCGGAAATAAAAAAAGATGATAAAGTAATAACATATTCCGGGTTATCTGGCATTGTATCAGAGGTTATGGAAGATAGAGTAATTCTTAAGGTATATCCAAATATGACCGAAGTGTCTATTGAAAAGTGGGCTATTGCTGGATTAGATGATAGAGAAATAGATGAACCTAAAAAAGAAGAAAAATAAATTATATATTAAACATAAAAGGCCTTCAATTATAATATATTATACTAATTAATTATAATTGGAGGTTTTTGTATATGGATTTTGCCAAAAAAAATACGAAGGATACTGTCGAGAAACCAAGAAGCA
>CAMGAZ010000278.1 GCA_946008205.1 uncultured Clostridium sp.
CAAGTATTTATAAGTTTTACCTGATTTTATTGTAAAAAGAGTTTAATTTCATTATTAAATTAAACTCTTAAATCATTTCTTATTCTTCTATTTTTTCAAAGAATTCTTTTCCAAGACCACATAAAGGACAAACCCAATCATCTGGTAAATCTTCAAATTTTACTGCTTCTACATTATCATCATAAATATATCCACATGCTGTGCATTTATATTTCATAGTACACACCTCCTTTTTATTTTTTTATTAAATCTTCTGCCATTTTATATAATTGCAAACAATTTTCTTCTGAAAGTTTGGATTTAATTGTAACTACTGGTTCTATTATATCTATATTTTTCATTGTGTTCAATATCTCTTTCATACATTTTGCAGAATTTGGTGCCCAAGTTCCATTTTCGATCAATCCAACAATCTTATTTTGATAATTTTTTTCTTTTAAATTCAATAATAGGTTTCTCATTGGAGTAAATATTTCCATATTATATGTTGAAGAAGCAAATACAATTTTCCCATATCTAAATGCATTTTCTATTGCTTCTGACCAATCTTCTTTTGATAAATTCGATAAAACTACTTTGCTTATGCCTTTTTCTTCTAAGATTTCCTTTAACTTTTCACAAGCACTATATGTATTTCCATGAATTGATGCACAAGCTATATACACACCATCACTTTCAGCCTTATAGCTGCTCCAAATATTATATTTTTCAATATAATGTACTAAGTTTTCATTTAGTATTGGTCCATGTAAAGGACAAATTTTTTCTATATCTAAATTCATAACTTTTTTTAATAATGTTTGTACTTGTAAACCATATTTCCCAACTATATTAAAATAATATCTTCTGGCTTCGCAATCCCAATCCTCTTTGGTATCTAATGTTCCAAATTTACCAAATCCATCTGCTGAAAATAATATTTTTTCTTTTTCTTCATATGTCATCATTACCTCTGGCCAATGTACCATTGGTGCCATAATGAATTTTAATTTATGGTTTCCTAAGTCTAAAATTTCTCCTTCTTTTACTTCAATTTTTTTTGAGTCTAAATTTTGTATATCAAAAAATTGAGGTAAAAATGTAAAAGTTTTCGAATTTCCAACTAACTTTATATCTGGATATTTTTTCATTAAAGTATTTATATTGTAAGCATGGTCTGGTTCCAGATGTGAAATAACTAAATAATCAGGTTTTCTGCCATTTAATGCTTTATCTAAATTTTCAAGCCATTGATTTGTTCTTCTTTTATCAATTGTATCCATTATTGCAATTTTTTTATCAATTATTATGTATGAATTATATGCTACTCCATTTGGCACATTATATTGATTCTCAAATAATTCAATATCTTTATCATCTTCTCCGATATATATTATATCATCAGAAATGATAATATCTTTCACTTTTATCACAGTCCTTTCTATGTAATAAATCTCACACCAAAAGTTTAATTTATCTATATTTATTCAACTTCTTTTGACCAAAGTCCATGTTTATTACAAAAAGAATAAATTTTACTTCCTTTAACATATGGAAATATTACACAGGCTTCTTCACCTGGCAATAAAAATTTCTTTATAATTTTATTATTTGCTAACATTGCAATCCATTCTATAAAATGGTCTTCCTCCATAACATGGTTAACCTTTACAATTATATGATTATCTATTGCTTCATAGTTTGGTACATGTTTTTCAAAAGATGCGTCTACACTATTTGGAGCTAATTCTATCATTTCTTCACCGCAACATTTAATACTACAATTATCACTAGTACAATCTTTTATGACTTCAACTAAAGCTTGACATTTAGAACATCTTTTTATTACTAATTCTTTTTTCATAAATTCCCTCCATATTAATTTATATTTCTCATAAGAATAGTTTTCCTATATTTTAATAATTTTCAGCTTTAATTTCGAAATATGCTTTTGGATGGCTACATACAGGGCAAACTTCTGGAGCTTTTGTTCCAACAACAATATGTCCACAATTTCTACATTTCCATATTTTAACTTCTCCTGCTTCAAACACTTTTCCATCTTTTACATTTTCTAATAATTTTAAATATCTTTCTTCATGTTCTTTTTCAATTTTGCCAACTTCTTCAAATAAGTATGCAATATGGTCAAAACCTTCTTCTTTAGCTATTTTAGCAAATTCAGCATACATATCTGTCCATTCATAATTTTCTCCATCAGCAGCAGCTTTTAAGTTCTCAGCTGTTGTTCCAATTTCTCCACCATTTAATAATTTAAACCACATTTTTGCATGTTCTTTTTCATTATCAGCTGTTTCTTGGAAAATTGCAGCTATTTGTTCATATCCTTCTTTTTTTGCTTTACTAGCAAAATATGTATATTTATTTCTTGCCTGTGATTCTCCGGCAAAAGCCGTCATTAAATTTTGCTCTGTTTTTGATCCTTTTAATTCCATAATTACTACCTCCTAATACTTTTTATTTATGCAAAATATCACATTATTGAATTAAAGTCAATATTTTTTTTGATGTTCGAATAATATTTTTATAATCCTAATAATTCACATAAGTTCTCTTAAATCCACTCACATATGCAACAAACTTTTGCCCATCCTTTTCGACAACATGTTCAGGGGTATAGCCAAATGCTCCAAAAAAATAAATTATTGAAGTTGATATTAAAAATAACATAATAAATGTGCTTATTAGAATAATCTTTACAATTTTTTTTAATCTTTAAAAGCAATTGTATTATTCCAACAATAAAACCAAACATAATTATTATTGCAGATATTATATATATCCATTCTCTAAACATTAATTTATCGAGATGATTGTAACATAAAAGTTAGATATTTTCAAATCAATATATA
>CAMGAZ010000279.1 GCA_946008205.1 uncultured Clostridium sp.
AAAATCAATAAAAATTTCATTAATTCTTTTAAAATGTTTATATATCAAGCTTTATAATCATTTAGTCACTAACACCACTCACCCTTAAAAGCCTGATAGACAAGCAAAAATAAACTTTTAGAAGTCAAAAAGATCCTGTAACTACACTGTTTGAAGGCAAAAATATTGAAATATCAACATTTTCAAGGCATTTTACAAGTAGTCACAAAACAGCAATTTTACGAAGATATTCTTCAGAATTTAAAAAAAGATGACGTTTGAAACGTCAAAAATAGCACTTTTTAACAAAGAGAAAATATCGTTTTGGCTCGATTATTCGGGAAATACAATCCAAAATGTAATATGTTTTTAGAGGTTGGAATCTGGTATAATAACGAGTAATTGCTATATTTTTATTCAAAAACCACTCTTCCAAATTTTTGGGGGAGTGGTTTTGTTATGTTTACATAATGACCATTATCCGCAGATCAACGATATCAGGGGGTTTGAAGCTTACTTTTTAGCTGTTTGTGAAATCAGAGCCGTATACAATAAAACGGGCTCCGAAAAGCCCGTCATTTCAGCATTCTTATTTTTGACAATTTCAAGAATCCCCGAAATTTCACAAAGTCCGTGCGTGCCATTTTTACGTCTTTTACCCGTCTATAATAATTAACTTCTACAACGATTGGTGATAAAATAAAATGTGCCTTGAAAGATGTTTTGTAAATATTTTATTTATGTAATGTCTTTTTGAAACCATTATGGTTTTGAACTCCGAGCTGCAGAATGCAGCTCTTTTAGATTGGATAAATTACCCAATTACAAATACAATGATGTATATTTACATTGAATCGTAATTAACAAAATTTTCTTTATTAAAGAAGCTATCTAACTATATTAATGTTAGATAGCTTTTTTGGTATTTTCCATCGCCATAGAACTCCGCGAACACGGATTTTTGTGTTTTCTTAACACAAATAAAGAGTATAATTTTAACGAGGTGTTTTTATGGCAGTTACGTATGACAGACTTTGGGAGTTACTGCAAAAAAATGATCTAAAGAAGAAAGATCTAATGAATCTTGCACATATAGGGCATCAGACGATAGCTAAGCTTTCCAAAAATGAGAATATAAATACTCAAATAATAAATAAAATTTGTCAAAGTCTTAATTGCAAAGTAGAAGATATTATGGAATATGACAATACAAAGAATGTAGAAATAAACCAAACTAAACTAAAACCCATTCTCAAATGGGCTGGTGGTAAAACTCAATTATTAAGTGATTTAATCCCTTTAATTCCTGAGTATACCGGTAAATATATTGAACCATTTGTAGGTGGTGGCGCTCTTTTCTTTGCATTAAAACCCGAAAATGCCATTATTTCCGATAGTAATGCAGAATTGATCAATACTTATAAGCAAATCGCTAATAACGTAGATCAGGTCATGTTTTTATTAGGTGAGTTGGAAAATGATGAAGATGAATTTTATAAAATTAGAAGTTTAGACCCTAATACTTTAACGCCTGCACAAGCAGCTGCTAGATTTATATATCTAAACAAAACCTGCTTTAATGGATTGTATCGTGTTAACCGTAAAGGTCAATTTAATGTGCCGTTTGGTCATTATAAGAATCCTAAAATCCTTGATAAAAAAGCACTTACCGAAGCATCTGAATTGTTGAAAAAGACGACTATCTTATGCGCTGATTACAAGGACGTACTCGAAAAATACGCTAAGCCTGGTGATTTTGTCTTCTTAGACCCTCCATATGTACCTGTAGGTAAATACAGCGACTTTAAACGCTACACCAAGGAACAGTTCTATGAAGATGATCACAGACAGCTAGCCAAAGAATTCCAAAAATTAACGGAAAATAAGGTCTACAGCATTTTAACCAATTCTAATACTGAATTAGTTCACGATTTGTATGATGACTTTAGTATGGAAGTATTAAGCACTAAACGTCATATCTCAAGCAAAAGTTCTACCAGAACTGGAGAAGACGTTATTATCACTAACTATCCAACTACTTCAAATCAAGATTATTCTGAGCAAGTTAATAAGTTTCCACTTACTAGATTTATGGGTTCAAAACGTAAACTACTATCTAATATTTGGAATGCAACAACCCAATTCAAATATGATACTGTTCTGGACCTGTTCTCTGGTTCAGGAATCGTAAGCTATCTGTTTAAAGCTAATGATAAGACAGTCTTGTCTAACGACTACATGCGCATGTCATATACCTTTTCCAAGGCCATGATCGAGAACAATACCACAACTTTATCTAAAGATGAGGCATTAGATTTACTTAAACCAATTAACAACGATGGCTTTGTTCAAAGAACGTTTAAAGACTTATATTTCTCAGACGGTGATAATGAATTAATTGATAATATCCGCACCAACATCATGTATTTAAAAGATGAGTATAAACGCTATATTGCAATGTCTGCATTGATTAGAGCATGCATGAAGAAGCGTCCACGCGGTATTTTTACTTATGTTGGTCATAGGTATGATGATGGGAGAAAAGACCTCAAGAAGAGCTTTAAAGAGCAGTTCTTAGAAAATGTAGAAGCTGTAAATGATGCAGTATATAATAATCACAAAGATAATAAAAGCTACAATCGAGATGCTTTAAAGCTTAAGTTGTATTCTCCTGATCTAGTGTATATTGACCCACCATATTACACGCCAAAATCTGATAACGAATATGTTAGACGATATCACTTTGTAGAAGGGCTAGCACGTAATTGGGAAGGTGTAGAAATTCAAGAGAATACTAAAACTAAAAAATTCAAATCGTACCCAACGCCTTTTTCCAAAAAAGACGAAACTGAGCAAGCTTTTAAGGAACTATT
>CAMGAZ010000280.1 GCA_946008205.1 uncultured Clostridium sp.
GTGTTCCATATGAGTATCACATATTTGCAATAGATATGCCCAGAGAGATTTTATATGATAGAATTAATAAGAGAGTAGATATAATGATTGAAAAAGGGCTAATCAAAGAAGTAGAGAACCTATATCGAAAATATGGCGATGAGCTATGTACATCTTTACAAGGCATAGGTTATAAGGAAGTAATCGACTACCTAAATGGAAAATATACAAAAGAAGAAATGATAGATAAAATAAAAATGGAGACGAGAAGATATGCCAAAAGACAATTAACTTGGTTTAGAAAAATACCTAATATAATTTGGCTAGACGGATTGAATGATGTACAAAATAATATAGATATTATTTTGGAGGGAATAAAATAGTGAAGAAAAAAACAAAGAGAAAAAATGTAAGAATGAATAATAAAAAAATTGATAGGGAAACCAGCAAATCTAATATTGACAACAGAGAAGAAAAAAACAAAGAGAAAAAAGAAAAGAATATAAATAAAATCAAAATTATTATAGTAATAATAATTCTAACATTAATACTTATTTATGCAGCTTATATAGTAATTAAACTGGTGAAAAATCCAACGAATACTTTTATAGTTACAAATGGCAAAATTTCTCAAGAAGAAAGTGAGAATGGATATATAATAAGGGAAGAGACTGTTGTAAAAGGCAAAAACTATAAAAATGGTATGGTAAAAATAAAAAATGAAGGAGAGAAAGTTGCAAAAGGCGATTCCATCTTTAGATATTACTCGTCTGGAGAAGAAGATTTAAAAAAGAAGATTGCCGATTTAGATGTTGAAATACAACAAATAATGCAAAACGAACAAGGAGTATTTCTAGGAGATATAAAATTACTAGATAATCAGATTG
The DNA here is from genome assembly GCA_946008205.1 of uncultured Clostridium sp. Taxonomy (GTDB): domain Bacteria; phylum Bacillota; class Clostridia; order TANB77; family CAG-508; genus CAG-245. The sequence goes on from CAMGAZ010000280.1 coordinate 867, forward strand.
AAAAAGAATTGAACTCAATCTATGGAGTAAATAATATTCAAAAAATACAAGAGTATAAGAAAAATATTAATTCTTACATATCGAAGAAAGCAAAAATTTCTGGGGAATATAGCCCAGCAGGTTCATATTTGAAACAACTATTATCACAAAAAGAAAATCTCGAAAATCAACTTAATTCAGATTCTGAATATATAGATGCTCCAGAGAGTGGAATAGTATCTTATAGAGTTGATGGATTAGAAGATGTGTTGAAACCAGACGATTTTAACAGTTTAGATAAAAATTTCTTAGAGAACCTGAATTTGAAGACTGGACAAACAGTTACAAGTAGTGAAGAGATGGGAAAAATAATTAATAATTATCAGTGCTATATAATATTTAATTCTGATACCGATGAGGCAAAAACTGCACAAGTAGGAACTATTATCAAAGTTAGATTACAGAATTCAGATATTATAAAAGCGGAAATTGAAAACATAATAGATGAACAAGATGGAAGTCGAACAATAACAATAAAAATGACAAATGATGTGGAGAAGCTAATCTCATATAGAAAAATTTCTCTTGATATAATTTGGTGGGATGCAGAAGGCTTTAGAATTCCAAATGATGCTATAAGAGAAGAAAATGGACTTGCATATGTGGTTAGAAATAGAAATGGATATTATAATAAGATGCTTGTAAAAATATTAAGACAAAATGACGAATACTGTATTGTTAGACAATATAAGACAGAAGAATTGAAAGAATTAGGTTTTGAAAATAAAGAAATATATAATATGAAGAATATTGCGCTTTATGATGAAATAGTGATAAATCCGACAGAAGAGCAAATGTTGCAATAATATTACAAAACGTTTAAATTACGATTACAATGCAAAAAAACTATTGACAATATTTTAAAAAAGATAGATACTATAGCTAGATAATTTTACAAAGGACGATAAATATTAGGAGGTTTATAATGTCAGGAGCTATAATGAATAAAATTTGGGGAGCATTTGGAATGGATGCAAATGAAGAAGAGGAAGAAGAGTACGAGGATAATACTGAAGAAATAGAAGAAGAAAGTAATAAAGAAAATAAAATTTGGGGAAGACGCAATAAGGTAGTTGCTATGCCTCAACCTCAACAAATAAAGATGGTTATTTCACAGCCAACTACATTTGATCAAGCAGAAGATATATGTGATTTATTAAAGGATAAACAATCTGTAATTGTAAACTTGGAATATGTAAATAAAGATATTGCAAGAAGAATTATAGATGTTGTTAGTGGTGCTGTTCATGCACTAGATGGACATATTCAAAAAGTATCTAATTCAATATTCTTAATTGCCCCATATAATTATGAAATTACGAATGAAATGGCAAGAGAGGAAATAAAAAATAAATTGTCTGTTTCTTGGTTGAAGAATAGTGGAAATAATTAGGTCAAAATATAATTAGGAGGATGCAAAATGATTACACCTTTAGAAATAGAAAACAAAAAATTTTCAAAGCAAATGATGAATGGATATAGTGTAGAAGAAGTTGATGATTTTTTAGATGATTTAACGGCTTGCTACGAAAAATTATATAAAGACAATAGTGAAAGCCAAGAAAAAATTGATGAATTAAAAGAAAAACTTGAGCACTATAAGCAAATAGAAGGAACACTAAACAATACGCTTATAATGGCCCAATCAACAGCTGAAGATATTAAAAATGTAGCAAAGCAACAAGCTGACCAAATCATAAAAGATGCAGAATCTGAGGCAAAGCAGTCGTTAGCTACATTAGAACAACAAATTATAGTAAAACAAAAAAGCTTAGAAGACTTGCAAAAACAATTTGATGTTTATAAAGCAAAAATGGAATCTTTATTAATATCTCAATTAGAATTAATAAAAGAGATTAATAAAGGACAAGAAGAGTAATCAAAAGCTAAACATATAAAATAACAAAAGCTAAAAGATTTGGTTTATGCCAAATCTTTTTACTTTT
>CAMGAZ010000281.1 GCA_946008205.1 uncultured Clostridium sp.
CATATTCCATGCGTCTTTACTTTATTTTAGCATTTGCCCGCCTGATATTCAAGTATTAAATGCTAAAATATTTATCAACTTTTCGTTGAATACTTTGTATTTGCTTTCGTATGCTTTTTGCATATTGTTAAAAAGTAAAAGGGTATAATACAATTTGCGGTTTGTTACTACATGGAAATAATTATTTACAAAGTAGACTATCTGTGTTAAGATTAAAGGTACTATTTAGATTATTATATTAATTATTGCGAATGGACGGTTTCAAAATGGATATTAGTAAATTGAAGTATGCCTTTAATTATGCAAAAAAAGCTCTTCGTGATAGCGGATACAGAAAAAGAGCAGCATATTACAAAGAATATAAATCCTGTACAGTTGACGATAAAATGATAATGTATGAAGCCTTTTTCGGTAGGGCAATAACTTGTAATCCGGGTGCTTTGTTCAATTATATTTTTAATGATGAAAGGTTTGCGGATTATACGCATATTTGGTCAATAGAAAATAGTGAGTTTAGAGATATTATTGTAGAAAAATATAAAAGTTATGATAATGTTATTTTTGTTGAACCCGGTACAAAGGATTATTTCAAATATCTTTCTACCGCAAAGTATCTTATTAATAATGTTACATGGCAGACATATTTTACAAAGAAAGATAATCAGGTTGTAATTAATACTTGGCACGGAATTCCGCTTAAATCTCTCGGCTATGACATTCCAAACGGAAAGACGGATGTGTCTAACATTATTCGCAATATGCTTTTTACTGATTATCTTATCAGCCCTGTTGAATATACTACAGAAAATTTCAAAAAGGCCTTTAAACTCGAAGGTATTTTCCCGGGAAAAATTATTCAAACAGGTTATCCAAGAACGGATATGTCGTATAATGTCGATAAAGACGCCCTAGAAAAGGAATTAAAAAAATACGGCGTAAAATATGATAAAACAAAAAAATTAATAATGTACGCACCGACTTGGAAAGGCGAACAATATGCAAATCCCGATATAGATACTGCTGAGTATGACAGGTTTATTCAAGTGATAGAAAATGCGGTTGATTTGAATGAATATCAGGTTTTGTTTAAGCCACACCAAATTGTATACGAATCTCTTGTTGTCTCAGGAAAATTAAAAGACTTTTATATTCCTGCAACAGTTGACACAAACACATTGTTGGGTGCAACGGATGTACTTGTTTCGGATTATTCAAGTATCTTTTTTGATTTTCTTGTAACTGAAAAACCGATTTTCTTTTATGTCCCGGACTTGTCAGAATATTCCGAATCTAGAGGTCTTTACTTTTCTGTTGATGATTTGCCCGGACCTACTACCGATAATCTTGAACAGCTTGCCGAGTGGTGTAAAAATATAGACAATTACAAATCTCTTTTCGATTATTCAAAGTATATTTCTGCGAGAGAAAAATTCGTCACTTATGATGATTCAAACGTATGTCAAAGAGTGGTTGACACTGTGTTTTTCGGGAAAACGGATTATCTTATTGATATTGAAACGAAAACTAAGAAAAAGATACTTTTTCATACCGATAGAATTTTGGCTAATGGAATAAGTTCATCTATGTCCAGCCTTCTTAACAATATAGATACTTCCAAATACGATGTGTCTTTTTACGCAATAGGTGCGAAAAATTCATATACGATGAATTATTTGAAAGAAATCAATGACGATATAAGAGTTCTTTATCGTGCATCTGCGGCAAATTCAGATATCAGGGATGATGTAAAAAAAGAGTATTGTCTTGATAAAGCAATTGTTTCAAAAGAGGATGGCGATTTTGCAGATTTTTATTATAGCGCAGAGTATAAGCGTTGCTTTGGCGATGCAAGATTTGATTATATAATTAACTTCAGCGGATTTAGTGCATATTGGGCAAACGTCTATAAGTCATCAACTAATGCTAAAAATATTATCTGGATGCATAGTGTGCTTGCAAGTGAGTATAACAGAAATGTAAACGGCACGCTTGTCTTTAAGCGTAATCTTGACAATATATATAAGATTTACAAATATCTTGATAAGTATGTCAGCTGTTCTAAAATCACTATGGAACTTAATAAAGAGCTTTTGCTTGACGATGAAAATGCCGACAAATTTGGCTATATGTTTAATCTTATTGACTATAATAAAATAAACAAAGGCGTTAAGGAATATCAAACAATAAAACTTAATTCAAAGGAATATTCTGTTGCGATGCGTGATGATAACAGTATTACTGTTGTGCCGACTCCCGACAGAGATTGCAAGGTTCTTGCAACGGTAGGCAGACTTTCTAACGAAAAAAATCAAATTAACCTTATTAAAGCGTTTGCACGTATTAACAGGGAAAATCCCGATACTCTTCTTTATATAATCGGCGACGGCCCGATTTTAGAGGACTTGAGGGAATGTATTAGTGAATGCAATATGAACGGCAAGGTTATTCTTACCGGTAATATTAATAATCCGTTTGGTTTGCTTAATGAATGTGATTGCTTTATTTTACCGTCATATTATGAAGGACAACCAATGGTTTTACTTGAAGCGAGAACGCTTGGGTTGCCGGTCATTATGTCAAATTTTGCCACAGTAAGAGATAGTAGCTTTGAAAACGGTCAACTTATTATTGGAATGGAGGAAGACGATATTTATGAAGGACTGAAGCATTTCGTTGATGGCAGCGTTCCGAATGAATATAAGTTTAATCCTGTTGATTATAATAAAAAATGTCTTGAAGAATTTGAAGCATGTTTGAATTGAAGGGGGGAGTAGCAGTATGATGAAAGAAAAAGAGTTATATATTTTGAACCTGCAATCTGCAAACGCAGAATTTGTCATAACCTATT
>CAMGAZ010000282.1 GCA_946008205.1 uncultured Clostridium sp.
CTGTCCTGCATGACTTCTATACCAAATGGGGCAAGGTTTACAGCCATGTTATCAGAAGCTTGAAAGACATAGAACCAGATCTGCTGGTCTTTTATAACTATCCCAAGCAGATCAGAGCTTCAATTTATTCGACTAACATGATTGAATCATTTAACAATGTGATCAAGCGCAAAGCTAAGCCTAAGGCAGAGTTTCCAACTGAACAGTCGCTTGATGCTTTTATTGGTATTCAGGCAATGAGCTACAATGACCGTTATTTCAATCGAATTCATAAAGGCTTTGGTCAGGTTCAGGACACCTTAGAATCCTACTTTGATTAAATAAATAATTAAAAAATCAATTTACGAGAAAGATCTATTTACACATAAAATTTGACAGTTTCTAATTAAAAGGTAACCTCACTAACTATAACTTTAGTACTTTTTATTTAATTAAACTTGTGTCTAATTACTCCGATATTCTTGAAGCTTATTTGCAATGACAAAGAATCAAAAAAGTCACGTAATTTACTAAGAGCACAAAAATAACCGCCTCGGTATAACAATTACCGAGACGGCTTTTAAGTGCACTCTTTTATTTGACACTTACAACAGGCTGGGACTTCACCACATCGTTTTAATTAACATTAATTCCATGAATTATCATCACTGAAGTGAACAAAAAATCTCGTGTCAGCTTGCTCATTCTTATGGTTGACTACATATTCAATGGTATCATTGGATATCCCTACATATTTGATATTTTTAATTCCACGACTCCTAGCAATTAAGTCTAAGATTTGCTCAATCTCTTCCTTAGTATATTTATGATCTTTTCGTTTTCCTTCAATTTGAATTTTTTTGCCATTTAATTTTGCAAAGGCAGCCTTCATTTGTTTTTCAACAATTTCAATATCTGCTTGTGAAGATCTATCATCATTTGCTACTCTGCTCCCTATCTCAGAAACTTTTTGATAACTGGCTCGATCAGTTGGCGAAGACAGGTTATATATATCATGATCATAAACTTGACCATTCATATTTCTCAGGAATTTAGTAAAATCATCAAATTCTTTTTTTGACGCAGGCTCAAACTTCTCGTCTTTGCCATTCTCCTCAAAAACACTAACTGGCAAAAATTTGTCTAAGGTTGGATAAACATCGCTACCAATAATATTATCAAAACTATAATAAATCTGACCATTTATCTTAGTATACGAAGAAACTCGAACCTTATCACCTTTTGAAACAAATTCTCCCAACTCACGCTGTCCCTTATCATTGTAGACAAAGGAATTGTGCTTAACGACTTGATTACCCATATATTGTAATGGATTGAAACTTACCTTGTTTTCAAACCTTATAAAGGGCCTTATATCAGTAGTTTTTCTTTGTGCATCTTGAGTGTAAATTACGTACTTACCATCAGGATCAAATCTAGCGTCGGTAACATTATATTCCTTATTTACCAAAGCTAGAATTTGAGATTTTTGTGTACTTGTCAATATATAGTTATCGTAAGTTCCTTCAACTACCACTGGTTTTCCGTCCAGATCTTTGATAGCTTGCTTTAAATTAGCTTTAGCTGCTTCCATATCTTCAACAGTAGAATACTTAAAATTACCAACTTCATATGCGGCAGAATATGCAGCACGATAAGCATTCTTTTTAGCAGGAGAGGACAAATCATAAGCGGAACTGTTAAAAATACCACTACTTAATTGATCAATATCTTTCTTATATTGAATAAAACTCCTATCAGAAACTGTTACTTTTAATCCAGTAGCATTTTTATCAAAAGCAGTTGCGGGTACATAGCCAGTTATACTATCATCATCGTCTCCAACTAAGCCATAATATTGCTTGCCATTAATCAATGTTGCATTTTTAACATCAACCATACTGCCTTTGATTACGAAACTACCTAAAATATGCTTTCCTGCCTTATCAAAAACATATGAAGTATGTAGTACCTTTAATTCTTTTTCTAAATCAGAAGAGTTCCCGTCAGTGTCATTATTCTTTATATCTGTTGATTTCTCTGAAGTTGTTGATGAATTAGTATTGCTATTTGCACTAACAGTAGAACTACTAGTTACATTTGAAGATACGGTTGATCCATTTACCGTATTTGTTACACCAGTAACTGCATTATTGTCAACATTAGAGTTAACCGAAGTCGAATTATTATTGATAACGGTAGTTGTATTTGTATTATTAGCAGTAGATTTTTGATTCAAATCATTCCGGCTATTATTTATCTCATTGGCAATTGATGTTGTAGCATTCGCAGCCTTGATAAAACGATTTTTAGCAATCTGATAGTACTTCTTGCCTTTAATGTATCGAGTGCCCAAGATCGTAACAATTTTGTTTTTCTTTAAAGAAGCCACTTTGATTCGTCTGCCATTTTCATCAAAAACATAAGCATTATGTTTGAGCAAAGCAGTAGGCTTAGAGCTAGTATTATATTTCTTAAAGTTCGTAAGACGAATATACTGATTTCTTCCAATTCTAGCATATTTCTTTCCCTTAATCGTCTTTGTCCCTAAAACCAGGACTTTCTTGCCATGCTTCCAAACATTCTTCTTTGTCCTATGGCCCTGACTGTTATAAATATAGGCATTACGCTCTAACCTATTACTCTGTCCCACCTGTACAGCGGCACTAACTTCATTATTGTTAGTTACACCAGTTAATAGTCCGAATGATAACAGTGCAGCCCCACTAATTGTAATTAAAATATTTCTATTCATTTTTTCCTCCGAAAAATTATCTTCTAGCTCTTTTATTATATCGCTATTAGTATAAATAACGATTTTTTTAAATTCGTAAGTGTCAATATTTTTGCAATAGGCT
>CAMGAZ010000283.1 GCA_946008205.1 uncultured Clostridium sp.
CGAATGATTGGGTGGGAATCTGTCTGAAATAACCAGTTATACACAAAAATAACGCTACTCCAAACATTCCAAATGTTGAAACTATTATGCTACCATTATAGTTTTCTAAATATAATTGTTGATACCTATAAAAGAAATGATAGATAACAACAAACAATATTGCTATTCCTCGCAATCCTTCAATATGAATATTTTTTGTAGACATTAAATCACTCCAGTGCTATTTTGCCCATAATTTGAGCAACAGCTTTAATAAGTTTTTTACATTCATTTTTTCAAGTAAGCATAAAAGTCTTAAATGAATTGGCATACAAGCTGAATAATTACAAGCATTTTTAAAGAAATCATCATTAATAACAGCATTTACAGCATCAACATTTTTTTGTTGATACATAGCTCTACAATAAGTAAAGCATTCATACAAAAATTCATAAAAGAACTCATTTTTATCGTATGTTAAATTTAGACTATCATTTTCAGATTGAAGCTTATTTCTAAACGCCTTGCTTCTTTCAAAGCGATCGTTTTGAATGGTGTGCATTGTACTTGTTTCAACCTGGCGATAATAATAAAATGGCTCATTTATAAAAGAAACTTTTTTAGCATATTTTAAGCAATCAAAAACAAACCATGCGTCCTCTGCTCTAATTAAATCCTCATCAAAATGCAAGTTGTTATTTGAAATGAATGATTTATTGATAATTTTATTACAAACGCTAAATAAACCAGTATGATCTTGTGTTGAATAACGAGAAGATAGCCCTTTTATGACATCTTCATTTTCATAAAGTGATTTGTAATTCATCACAAATGGAGTTTTCTCTTTTTCGTTATCAATATAGCAAGAGCACATAACGATTTCTGACCCTGTTTCTTGAGCTTTTAAATACATTTTTTCAAACATTGTTGATTCAATGTAATCATCTGAATCAACGAATCCTACAAATTTGCCATTTGCTTCACTAATACCAATATTTCTAGCTCTAGAAGGTCCACCGTTTTCTAAATGGAATACTCTTATATTATCGTATTTTTTTGCGTATTCATCACAAATTGCACCACTATTATCTTTAGAACCATCGTTTAGTAATAATAATTCTAATGAATCAATAGTTTGATTTAAGATAGAATCTATACATTGATTCAAATATTGTTCAGCATTATATACTGGAACAATTACAGAGATTTTATAACTCATTTAATTAACCTCTTGATAAAACACTTTTAATCTTGTTTTTAAACTCTGTGGCTTTAATAATTTGATTAGTTTTTCTGTGATTAAATGCCCACTGTTGAAAATAATTTATAGGATTCTTGCTATATGGAATTTGAGTATTTTCTAAAACCTTAATTAAATCTTCTTTTGCAAAAATTTCGTTAATTCGATTTTTCTTTTCGTCAAGAGTGAAATCGCATTTTTCATGAAAGAAATTAATACAAATAACACCAAACAAACCGTTAATAAATCTGTTTTCGATATATTTTAACACTCTTTCATCGTTAACTCCCCAACCATTGTAAAATTCCATAAAGCGATGATAAACATCTGTAATTATATCAGCCTTATTAGGAATATATCTTGTGCCAGCATTTCCACTTGTGTAAATTACATAATGATAATATGCATTTGGAGAAATATAAACATTTTCAAGCTCTCTATACAATTGCATATTAAAAGGTTCGTCCTGCTGAATTCTTTGATTTCCAAAATGGAAATCATATTTTTTCAAGAACGACATTCTGTAGAATTTATTCCATGCAAAGCCGTTTCCATGCTTTAGCCATAGCAATTCATCTGCATACACCTTTTTAAGCTCATCGTTTGAAGTAATAATATGCTCATTTAGAGAAATTGTTTCTTCTGTTTCCTTTGTGCTGTATCTAGCATAGTAACCAAATATTACTAAGTCAGAATTATGCTCCTGTGCCATCTTAACATTTTCTTCAATTAAGTTTGGTTCAATAGTATCATCAACATCAAAGAAATATAAGAACTCACCTTTGGCATTGTCTATTCCAACATTTCTTGCGCTTCCAAGCCCACCATTTTCCTTGTGAAAAACACGAACACGGCTATCTTTCTCTGCAATTTCATCACACATTTTTGGTGTGTTATCAGTTGAACCATCATCAACAAGGATAATTTCAATATTATCATAAGTTTGGTTAAAAACAGAATTCATTCCGTCTACCAAAAAGTTTTCAACATTATATGCAGCTATTGCAACAGTAACTAAAGGATTCATATTTATTCTTATCTTCCTAATAATTTCTTTATTTTTTCTACATTTTCAACGCCAACAATTCTGCGTATAAAACGGTTAATCTTTAATCTAGTTTGAGAAACATCCTCCCAGCTTGCAGCGTACCAATGAATTGAATAGGTATTCTTTGTTTTTTTCAATTTACCAGTTAAGCTATCTAGAGGATTAAAATATTCCTCTGGATATAAAACTAAATCTTCAATAACCTGCATGCTTCCATCTGTTACTAAACCCTTAGAGGTTAAAATCCTTGTTGTATATTTTGTGCAAGGTGTTTGATCGTATGTTCCATCCTCCTGAACAAACTGAGCAGTTTTATAAACCTCAATATGATCCTTTAAAAGTGGGAAGCCTGCTTCTGCACCAAAGCTTTGACCGGTATTTACATTTTCATTATTCTCAAAGCTCATGTAGGCTTTGTTTTCAAGTAAATCATCAAGCGGCTTTAATACCTCTACATCCGTATCCATATAGATGCCGCCCTGCTCATAAACAACAATCAAACGAGCAACATCGCTTACAAACGCATACTTCTTTGCTTCATAAGCCTGTTCAACATAAGGCATACAAT
>CAMGAZ010000284.1 GCA_946008205.1 uncultured Clostridium sp.
ATAGAATGTATCTTTTTAGTCTCTGGGTTTATATTTGGTATTAGTCCTTCTACATAAGTTGAATTTAGTTTTGTTAACGTTCTATATTCTAATATTTTTTCTATTACAGGATGTTGTCCTTTTAACTTTTCTAAAACATCCACATCTGTTGTATAGCCATTCTTGGTTTTCTTGTATACAGGTAGCTTTAATTTTTCAAACAATATTTTGCCAAGTTGTTGATGTGAATTTATATTGAACTCTTCTCCACATAGCTCGTATATATTTTTAGTTAGCACATCAAGTTGCTCTTTTAGTGTATTTCCAAAATCTTTTAGCTCCTGCTCATCCACTAACATTCCATTATATTGCATTTCGGCTAATACTGGAACTAATGGCATTTCTATATTATTGAATAATGATAGTCCTCCTACTTCCTCTAGTTTCTTAGTTGTTTTTTCTTCTAACTTAGCTATGCAATAACATACTAATGCGTCATGGTACTTTGCTCTCTTTTCTGTGTCGTCGTTCTCTTTTTCTATATCATCAAACAGGTTAATTTGATTACTCGACTTTTCATTTTGATTATTGAATTCGGTGCTCATATATTCATCTATATCTATGTCTAGATACTTCTTCGCCATTTCTTCTAGTGTATTTTTATCTGTTGGGTTTAGATTATAACCTGCTATTTCAGCATCATATTTTATATTTTTGTATTCAATTTCATTTTCTTTAAGTATAATGTAATCCGCTTTTACTTTGTATCCAACCTTTTCTATTTCCTCACTTTGAAATATCTGGGCAAGTTCTGGAGTTAGCACTATATTTTTAATGTACAAAACTTTATTTTCATTATAAAAGCTTAAAGATTTAATTTTTTCTTTTAATATTGTAGTTTGATTTTCTGCTTTTTCTTTTTCAATGTAGTAGATAAATTTTTTATTTGATTTAATTTTTTCAAGTTCTGTCTTTAGTTTCAGAGAGTCTAACTCCTCTAGTGCAAATAAATCTTCTATTTTTTTCTCTGCTTGATGAGTTCCTAATCCATTCAAGTTAAATCTCTCAATAAATCTGTTAAATTGTAATTCTTTAAATTTATTTGTTACAGCCTCTTTGTCCCACTCTTTTATTTTTAAATCTTCAATTTCTACGCCTAATGGTGCATCTCTTAAAATTGTTCCTAAAGTACGTGACATTATGGCTAAATCCTTATTTTTTTCTAGCTTGTCCTTTAATGCTCCTTTAATGTTTTCAGTTTTTCCGCTTTCTAACTGCTCATATAAATTATCTATATTTTTATATTCTTTTATTAATTTTAGCGCTGTTTTTTCTCCAACTCCCGGCACTCCTGGAATGTTGTCAGAAGCATCTCCCATAAGTCCTTTTACCTGAATCATCTGGGCCGGCTTTACTCCATATTCTTCTTCTATTTTTGCTTCGTCATAGTCTTCTGTTTCTGTTTTTCCCATTTTAGTTCTAGGAATTCTAATTGTTACTTTATCACTTGCAAGTTGGAATGTATCTCTATCTCCTGAAAGTATTGTAACTAAATGTCCTCCCTTTTCTGCTTCTTTAGAAATTGTCCATAATACATCATCAGCTTAGTAGCCCTCTTTTTCTATAATAGTAATATTCATACATTTTAATATTTCTTTAATAATTGGCATCTGCTGAGCTAGCTCATCTGGCATTGCATGTCTTGTTCCCTTATATTCTGCATACATCTTGTGCCTATGGGTTGGAGCTTTTAAATCAAATGCAACTGCGATATAATCAGGTTTTAAGTCTTCTAATTCTTTAAATAGGATTGATAAAAATCCATATATGGCATTCGTATATGTTCCATCTGCTGACATAAGTGATTTTGAGCTCATTATTCCATAAAAAGCTCTGTTCATTATGCTATTTCCATCTATTATTAATAATCTATTACTCTTCAAAATATTCCTCCCATTTTATACGAAAAGTACTATTGTTATTCATAAATTCCTATACTTCTCATATAGTTTATATATCCTTTGTCTATTTTATTCCATTTTTCTATTTTGTCTTCCAAGATATTCATATTAATTTCTGACTTTGAATAATTCTCGTAGCTTTTAACAATGCTATCTTTGAATTTTGAAGGACATCTACCTACTATCCTAGAGATGTCGTCATATTTATCACCAAATCCGCCAAAGCCAAAGTCTATGATTGCCGTCACTTTGTTATTTTCATCTAATAGTACATTGCTTGGGTTCAAGTCCCCATGTACAAGGTTTGGACATTTGTCATCAATTTCTTCCATATTCCAAAATTTTCTGTCCTCTTCGCTAACATGCAATGTTAACAGTTCATTTAAAAAATCTGGCAACTTTAGTCCTATATTAGTAGTTTTAAATACTTCGTTTTCTTCAAATTTGACATTGTGTAATTCATGCATAAATTTTGCTATGTCATCTCCCACATTTTTAATTTCATTCTCTGTTAAAGTATCCATTTTTTTAGCAAGAGGTGTACCAGCTATTTTTTTATGCACACTAAATGGTCGTCCATTGTCGTAGTGTAGTTGCAAGTTGCTAGTGTTAAATTCTGTCTTTTTATAAATATAATTTGCAAATTCACAATCTTTTACTATTGTTCTAGACCAAAATTCGTCTCTTGGAAATCTGAAAAAATAATTTCCATCATCAGTCTCTACTTCATACACAATGTTTGTCCAGCCTGTTGTAATTCGACTTAGCTTTGTTATTTCTCTATCTTTTAGTGTGTTCTTCTTAATAATATTTTCAAAATCATCGTGAATTTTAAAAAATATATCCTTCATATTATCCTCATCTCTATTTATTATTCTT
>CAMGAZ010000285.1 GCA_946008205.1 uncultured Clostridium sp.
GGTTATGCAACCAATATTTTTGGAAAATTAATTGTAAATAACGGGGCAAAAGATGCTATTCTTAACAAAGAATCCAGTCTTTTACCTATTGGAGTAATAGGTGTTGTAAACGATTTTAAAAAGGGCGAAGTTATATCTATTCATGATGAAAATGATGTTGAATTTGCTCGTGGTATTGTAAATTACAACTCAGAAGATTGCAGACGTATTATTGGTAACCATTCAAATGAAATTTTGAAGGTTTTAGGATTTAAAAATTACGATGCAATAATTACTCGAGATAACATAACAATTTTATAGAGGTGTTTGATGGATTTTATAGAAATTGCAAAAAACGCAAAAACTGCATCAATAAAAGCTCAAAAGCTTTCTAATGATGTAAAGAATTCAGCTTTGACTAAAATAGCAGAGAGTCTGGAGGCTCATAAATCTGAAATTTTTGATGCAAATAAACAAGATATGATTGAAGCAAAAGCTTTGTTAGACAGTGGTGAGATATCTCAAGCTATTTATAATCGTTTAAAGCTTGATGAAAATAAAATGCGTGATATGATTCAAGGTTTGATTGATATTTCAAAACTTCCAGACCCTGTAAATAAAAAGCTTATGGAAAGAGAACTTGATGAAGGTTTAGTTTTGACAAAAGTTTCTTGTCCTATAGGTGTTTTAGGGATTATTTTTGAAGCAAGACCTGATGTAATTTCTCAGATTTCGGCTCTTGCTATCAAATCTTCAAATGCAGTTATCCTAAAAGGTGGAAAAGAATCTACAAATACGAATAAAGCAATATTGGGAGTTATTAATTCTGCGTTGGATACGATAGAAGGTTTTCCTAAAAATATGTTAAATCAAGTATTCTCAAGAGATGATGTAAAAGAAATGCTTTCTGCGGACAAATATATTGATTTGATTATTCCTCGTGGCGGAAACTCTTTGGTTCAGTTTATAAAATCAAATACGAAGATTCCGGTTTTAGGTCACGCAGATGGTATATGTCATATATTTGTTGATGAAACTGCTGATTTAGAAATGGCAAAGAAAATTATTGTTGATGCAAAAACACAGTATCCTAGTGCTTGTAACTCAGTAGAAACTCTTTTGATAAGTGATAAATTCCAAAATGATAAAGAACTTTTGGATTCACTTGTTGATGCTGGTATTAAATTGATTGATAAACCTGAAAGTTGGCATAAAGAATATTCAGATAAGATTTTGGCTTATAAATATGTATCATCTGTTGATGAAGCGATTGACCATATTAATGAATATGGTTCAGGACATACAGAATCTATAATTACTTCAAACAAAACAAATGCCGAACATTTTATGGATTTAGTTGATTCTGCGGGTGTTTATCACAATGCATCTACAAGATTTGCTGACGGGTTTAGATATGGGTTTGGTGCAGAAGTCGGTATTTCTACTAACAAAACTCATGCCAGAGGCCCTGTTGGTATGGACGGACTTGTAATATATAAATACAAGCTTAGGGGTTCAGGTGATACTGTAATTAATTATGTAAACGGTGAAAAACACTTTACTCATAAGGATTTGTTATGAAAATAGGTGTTGTAGGGCTTGGTTTAATAGGTGGCTCTATTTTTAAAAGCTTAAAGGCTCTAAGTTATGATGTAATCGGTGTTTCAAACTCTCAGACAGGAGAGAATATTTCTTCTGATTGGAGTATGTTGTCAGATTGCTCGATTGTGTTTGTATGCTCACCAATGAATAAAATTATTTCTGATTTAAAAATTTTAGAGCAGTATGTTTCGGAAGATACAATAGTTTCTGATGTTGCAAGTTTGAAGGAATTTGTTGTAAAAGAAAAATATAATTATAATTTTGTTCCTTCTCACCCTATGGCAGGTACAGAATTCTCAGGGTTTGAAAATTCTTTTGAGGGTTTGTTTAAGGGTGCAAAATGGGTCTTGACACCATTAAATAATATTGTTCCTGATGAGTTGAAACAAGTTATAGTAGATATGGGTGCTAAAATTGTTGTAACAACTCCAGTTGAGCATGATGAGGCTGTAGCTTTGATTTCTCATATGCCACTTGTGTTGTCGCAGGCTTTGTTTTTGACGTCAGATGATAATGAGATTGCAAAAAGACTTCCATCATCTGGGTTTAGAGATATGAAAAGATTAGCATTGTCTAGTGAATAAATGGCTTGTGATATGGTAAAAATGAATTCTTCTAATATTCAAAAGTCATTGTTAAAACTTTATTCAAATATTGGAAGTTTGATAAAAGAAAATTACCCTGAAAAAATACATGATATAAAAGTAAAACGTTCAATAATGTATAAAGATGGTGTTAATAATTACCCTTGTGAGTAATTGAATTTTTATAATACCGGTATTATTTTTTTACTATGACTACAATAATAGGTATAAAATTAACAAATAGATTAGAGTTATCTAGTGAGTTTCAAAATATAATTACAAAATTTGGTTGTGCAATAAAAACCCGTATAGGTTTGCATAGTACGTGTAGTAATGTTTGTGCAAATTGGGGAACAATACTTTTAGAGGTTATAGATGAGTCAAAAGTTAGTGAGATAAAACGAGATTTATCACGACTTGAGGGTGCAAGAGTCCAGTCAATGAGCTTGTAGAAAATTTATATGTTACTCAACTAACCAATCTATAAAAATTAGGTGCAAAAAACTTTAATTTTTTCAATAGTTTTTTTCTCTTAGGGTAAAAAACTTTGAAAATTAAATAAGTTTTTTACCCTAAGTGGAAGATTTATATTTTAAACAAAATAAAAAGGGAAACCACAAAGCGTTTTTCTACACACACTTCACGTATTT
>CAMGAZ010000286.1 GCA_946008205.1 uncultured Clostridium sp.
GCAGAGGCAGTGAAAACCCCAGCAAGCGCAATAATCGTAGCAAATAATTTCATATATTAGTTTCAATAGTTATCATACATCTTCCAATTTTACACCGATGTGTAATTTATGTATAACATTCAACTGATTAATTACTTTGCATTTGTCTTTCGTGCTTCCACCATTGTTTAACCAATAGTTGTTTCCACAGTTGCGAAAATTGTTGATTTGTCTGACAGAAAGAATTGGATGGTTAGCTAACCTCGTTTTATCTTTGATAACTTTCTCAAATCCAATGAGTCTTACAACTTTTTCTAAGGCATCAGTAGGATCAAACAATTCGTCACGCCCATCTATGGTTAACTGTATTTTTGTTCTGTTCCGAATCCTTGTTTTATTTATATCAGAGGAGACTACTCCACTCTTTTTCTTTTGTATAAAGTTAAGAAAATCAATGCAGAATAAATGTTGTTGGGGGTATTTGGATTTGTTTCTCCACAATTCCCCTTGGTTATTGAATAATTCTCTCATTTTAGTCACCTCTTTTATATTGCAATAATGTTCTTTTGAAATAGAACTTTTTATTCTTAAAAGAAAGAGGTTAATTTGAAATAAAATAGTGGACACATCAGATGCATTGGTTCCTTTTGCCATTAAATATTTCCTATATGTTGTACGCAAAGAACTATCATGAAGCAAATCCCAGATATTTTCTTCGAAAGAAGGCAATAACTCTGCTGCATTTTCGTCAATGTTGAGTATTTCAGTATCTTTAATATCAGAGAGGTCAGAAATGCTGTCCTCAATAGTGTCTTGTTCTAAATCTTTGATTAATTTGTCTTCTGTATCTTCGATTTGGTCTTCAGATATATCTGAAGACCAAACTTTAATGATAAGGGAGTGCAATGACTCGCACCTTTCTTCAATGAAGTCCTCATCTAATTCTGTTTTATCATTAACAATATTAGCATTGGTTTTCTTTGCACATTCAAGGGCATCTTTTATATATGTTTTTTTTGTAATCCAGGGCGCTTCAATTGTTTTCTTATTAAGTTTCTTTCCTTTACAAAGGACCCAGTTTCCAAGTGTTTTCACAGCGCAATCTCTTTGTTCTGCGTCATATTTTAAAGGCCATGATTCTGGAATTCTTCCATTATTTGAAGATTTGGGAATCAAAGGTATTGTGTAGAAAGAATCAAAACAAGGGAATGCTTTTTCCCCTGACAATTTGGATTCAAGCATATATAAAATTATTTGTGCAGTGTTGCCTGACAAATCTTTTTCAGAAAGAGCTTTACGCACAGTCTCATCATCAGGCATGGCTAAAGAGTCATTTGAACTCTTTTCATCAACATAATTTTTTAAGTCTTGATATGTTTTTTTTTCTTGACCAATAAGGTTTTCAGAGAAGAAATCTGAATAATTATTATTAGAGGTTTTGCAAATCATTCGCCGCATAATATATGACTCTAAGTATCCGAAAATTTTCTTTTGTTCCTTTCCGTCTGTGACATTTTTCAAAACATATAGCAGGTAAGGAACTAAGGTCCAACTTTTTGATGCAAACATGATATTGCGTAATCTCCTAACAGATAAGTCGCTAGTAATAGTCTCTTTTAATGTGTCTGTAGGGAGACTATTGTGATAGATATCAGCATAATCAACTATTGTATAAATAAATTCATCTTTATTAATATTATAATTGTTGATTAGAGATTTGTAGTTGTTAAACATTCCACCATCTCTATGGCGGAAAATCTTTTTGTCAAAAGCACTTATTTGCAAATTTCGGTCACAAATGATGATTTGCATCAGAGCGTAAAAAAAAGCTTCGATATTATTGTCGGAAGTCTTTCCACTTGTTACTGTTGAGGTCCAGTATTTGTATAATTCTTCTTTTTGGTCGAAAATAGGACTCCACTTATCGTTATAAATATTTTCGTTTCTATCATGGAAAAAAAAGTTTTTCAACAGTTCTCCTGTTGTGAGTTTTCTACCCGCTGCATTTATTGTGTCAAAAATTTGCTGTTCATTTTCATTAGCTGAGAGTAAAATTGTTACGATGACGATATAGTCACGTAGTGCTATATACAAAGAGTTGTATCTTATACTTTCATCTAAATTACACTTTGTGTCAGCATTCTTTCTGTTAAGAAACTTTAAAAAGAAGTTATATGCCTTAGCAATTTGGTAAGAATTCTCTTGTTCATTTAAGGTTAAAGGCTGTTCGTTGCAAATTTTATTAAAAATAAGACGGTCAAATTTATTATGAACTAGAATGGGTTGATTTCGTTCGGATTCATCTTTGTCAATATCCTCAATGATAAATTTTTGCCTAAACTCATCATCTTTGCCCATTACGGTAAATAGGGCTCTATAAAAAATAACAAGAGTGGTTAGGCGTTGTTGTCCATCAACTACAAAATATTGTTCACCAGCACCATCAATTGTGACATCTTCCGTTTTGAGAATAATTGATCCTAAAAAATATGGTTTTCTAACTTGAGCAACATATTGAATGTCTTCTGTTAACCTCTTCCATTCAATTTCTGTCCATACATAAGACCTCTGGAAATACGGAATACGTAATGCTCGGTTGTTTATAAATACTTTATTAAGTTTTCCACCTTCAGCTTCCATAGTTTTAATTTATTTTGATTAGTTAGTTTATATACAATAATAGCACAAGGTACCATCATTAGATATACAAAGTTAGTATTTTTTTTTGAAAATCAGATTAGTTTTGGTCATTTGGTGATTGCTAATATTTTCCATTGATTTTAATAGTTTTTTCTCAAAAAAACACTAGTTTTAAGTCTATTTATTCCACTTTG
>CAMGAZ010000287.1 GCA_946008205.1 uncultured Clostridium sp.
CGAATCATCTCCGACAAATTCAACTATGCCGCCACCCTCTAGCCATTCCGCGTGAATGACTGGTTTAAGTTCATGATGACACGCATGCATTCCATCATAAAAGTTATTATCAAAAGTGCATTTAAACTTTGGTGGAAGTGAAGTATAACACTGCCCATCATTAAAAGGACAATTTCCACAAGTTCGCTCACCAAAAACATTTAAGATCATAACAATACTCCTCCTCGTCACCACCACATTGCCCAAAAAACTTTACTCAAAACCTTAAAAAGATCATCCTTAGCCGCGTCTCTCTTTTCACAATCATAAAAATCATCACTTGTTAAAATAATTCTGCAATCTCTAATCATTCTTTTAATGCACTGCATTTGAGTCATGCGACGACCATCTACATCAAACGTGTACCATTTGGGATCGTCCATCACGATGGTTTTGCTTACATTATCTTCAAAATATCTAAGCCGTTCATAGAGCCACATAATTAATGTTGTATCCATATTAAACGTGTCACGACTATCGAAGTCTGGATAATCCTTTTCTCCATATGGAAATAGGAACCTGCCATTTGGAAAAATCTCACGCAGATATTTATGTTTCATGTATTTAACATCTCCTTGAACTTTATAATGCACTTATCAAGCTCCACATTAAATTCTTCTTGTGTAATTTCTTCATCAAAAAACATAGGTTTACCATCTTTGATATTAAAATACACATTGCCACAATAACATGGTGCAAATTCATCTATATCATCCTGGCAATATCTTTCACATGGGAATTTTGGATCATGCAAAAATACTGCAGGAAACATGTTTTCTTCATAACGCTCTCCACTAAGCATCAAGAGAGTTCTTGGTATACCAATAATTTTTACAATGCTACCTGAATCAGACTTATAGCACTTTCCAACAAATTTACGTGCTAATTCTTTATTTTCTTCTCGCTCTTTATTTTCAAGTTCTCGCGCAATATTTCTAAGCCTGCTAATTTCATCATTAATCTCTTTAAGTGTCATCCTCTTCATCCTCCAAACAATCCTGAAATGCGCATTCCATAGCACGCATAAATTCGTTCTCTAGCCAGTCTAAATAACTATCCTCGTCATATGGCATATTTCTGGACTTTCTAAACTCAATCCACGCCTCAATAATGTCATAACAAAAACAGTCCATTGCGATATAATTAGTAAAAATGTCACGCATACAAAACATCTCCTTACCAAAACCATTTAATGTCATTTGGATCATCAGCATATTCTTCACATTTGTATATTTTCAACCAAGCGTATTTATTTTGAAAGTATTCTTTTGCATCTTTTTTATTATTTGCCAATACAGCATATGGTGGAGTTACTGGCGGATTTCTGTAGTCAGCAGTGATTAGAAAAATTTTCATATCAGTGCTCCTTGTTAATTAATAATAAATTTTGGCTAAAATAACGCGTTTAAATATTGCACTTATAATTTACCGTCTTTGTTTATAAAAAGCGAAATTGGTGCAATTTTTTAATAGTCACTATTATGTTTTTGACATTCTAGCTTTAGCCATTCGTTCAGCAAGTGCAGCTCGCTGTTCATCTGTGTAATTTACCTGTCGAGGAGGCGAAAGCTTAAACCAATTCTTAGGTACGTGTGCCACAATATATCCATCATTATTTTCTGGATACATAGTGATTTCAACATCATCTGGATTAGATTCTTTTAGCTTTAGAATCTTATTTACCCATTTTCGTTCGCACGTACAAAAAACGGCATAATCATCAACATCCAAAAAATCAAAGCTTGTTTCCTTAAAGTCTGCCATTAACATCACTCCTACAATTGTCAAATTTGCTCCTAACAAATTCAACGCTACTAGACTTAATGTCTTTGTAATAATAATTACTACCGTTAACTGCAAATTTACCACCAGCAAAGTAGATCACTGCTTCATGATAACCACCGCCATAACTGCGCATCTTCACAATATCATGTTCAAAAAGAAGTCTTACATTTTTATCTTTGACACCATTACTAAGACAAACTTTTTCTGTTTCAAACTCAAAATATTCAATAGAATACTCAAATCCCAAATCACAAAAACCATCACGGACAATATAGTGCCTAGTTTTAGGGTCATCTGATGAGAAACAAACTTTCACCGCATCATGTTTTACGTAATACCCATAAACCCATTCGCCGCTATCAATGCACTTACCCCGAAATAAAATCTCGTTTTCCATATGGTTGAAAGCACCCCCCCCTATGTCATAGGATGCGGTTATGATTGTTTATGTCATATGCCGCAATAAAAATCAAAATAAGAATCATAATACAGTAAACCCAATTCATTTAAATGGCCTCCATTCATTTTGTATTACCTGTATCTAGTATAGCACCAAATTTTGGAAATGTCAAGAAGGTAATTCAATTCCCCCCTACAACCCCCTTTATATTATTATTTAATATGTACTATGTAGTTTATATATTTGGTTTATATATACTACTTAAATAAATAAATAAATAAATAAATATAAAATATATAAACACTACGAGTTATATACGTAGTATATAACGAGTAAGAGGATAAATACGTAGTATTTATACGATAACCTACGTTAGTTTCTAAGTTCTTCTTAAGTTAGTTTCTACGTTAATATAATAAAATTTGAATGGCTAAAATAGCAACTTGCTTTATTTAGATTTCTCGTTTTTTTTATTTACAAAACGCATTCTCTTTATTAAGTTACTCTTCATCTTCGCCTTCATTGAAATCTAAAAGAACTTCACTCATCTCAGTTTTAAATTTTTCTACGACGTCCTCATTGTAA
>CAMGAZ010000288.1 GCA_946008205.1 uncultured Clostridium sp.
GGAAATCTTATAGGTGAATACAGACATAAGGGATTTATACCATGGGATGATGATATAGATGTCATTATGACTCAGAAAAATTTTGATAAGTTGTGTGTTTTGTCCAAAAAATTTACGGCTCAAGATAGATATTATCTACAAGTTTTTTCTAAAAATACTAATGAATCTATATACGGTAAGTGGCGAGCTAATGGCACTACTTTTATAGAAACAGCCTATAAGAACAAAAAGATTCACCAAGGAATGTTCATTGATATTTTTGCATTGCAGGAAGCACCAGATTCATCTTTCCAGCGTATAATGCAATATATTGTAGCGAAATATTTATCGGTACAGGAATATGCAGCGAGACCCCATAAATCTAAGGGGATGGCCTTGGATATTGTATGCAGTATAGTTGGTAGTCTTCCAAGATTTTTTTGTACTAGGAATGCACTTAAATTTATAAAAAGATGGAATGGTAGGAATACAAATTATTATTCCAAATTCACAGAAGGGTGTCGTTACAAGGATGGTTATTTTGCCAAGGATATTATGGGGAAACCAAAGTTAATAAAATTTGATAAATTATATGTTTATGCTCCTGCTAAGATTGAAGAATTTTTGGATATAACTTATGGTGATTGGCAAAAAATCCCTAATGAAAATCAAATTTCTTCTAAACTGCACTGTGAGTATTTTGATGTAAAAAGAGATTTTAGAGAGTACCTCGAAATAGAAGATTTTTCAGATGAAGACACATTATGAATAGAAAAAGACATTGACTTATGAATGTAGGCATTGTTTTGCTGATGTAGCTGAAAGGGATAGTTTTTTGAAAATATAATATGGAATAAGGCATAAAAATTTATTTTATACGAATGTCATAAAAGGATGGTGTCAGAATGAGTAATATAGCTGTGATAATAGCTGGTGGTTCCGGCCATCGTATGGGGCAGGATATTCCGAAGCAATTTATTAATGTATATGATAAACCAGTTTTGATTTATACACTAGAGGGGTTTCAAAAGCATCCACAAATCGATGCCATAGAAGTAGTGTGTATTGAAGGATGGGAAAGCGTCGTAATGGCATATGCCAAGCAGTTTAATATCTCTAAATTAAAGTGGATTGTCAATGGGGGTAATAGTGGTCAGGAGTCCATAAGAAACGGCGTATATAATTTAGAAAATATAGCTGATTCTGATGATATTATTGTGATACATGATGGCATTAGACCTCTGGTGGATGCTAGTGTGCTTACAGATGTATTGTTAAAGTCAAAAAAATATGGCAATGCAGTAACATATATGCCATATAATGAGCAAATATTTGTAGTAAATAATGGTGATGAAGGCACAACGAAACAATACATACCTAGGGAAACATTGCGTCGAGTTTCAACACCGCAAGCATATAAATATGAATTATTACTATCTAAATACAAAGAGGCATTTGAAAAAGGTATAGGTATTCATGGTTCGTCATATACCAATACGATGATGGTTGAGCTTGGGGAGACACTTCATTTTGCAGCTGGATCTGATAGGAATATCAAATTGACCACAAAGGATGATTTAGATATGTTTAAGGCATATCTAAAATTGGACAATAGTGATTGGCTAAAATGAGATATGAAAAGGGGAATAACATGCTCTTTACGGATTATTATTTAAAGCATATAGAAAATTATCTTGATGAAGATGATTTTATGTTCCTACGAAAAAAATCAATAATGATAACAGGAGCCACAGGAATGATAGGCTCAGCTTTAGTAGACATGCTTATGCTTGCTAATCAAAAATATCATTTAGAATTGTGTGTGTATGCTATAGGGCGCAGCAATGAGAGAGCAGACAAAAGGTTTGCACAATTTGACTATAAAAAGAATGAATTTATTTTTATAGAGCATGATATAATCAATCCTTTTGATAAGAAGATTAAAGCTGATTTTATTGTTCATGCAGCAAGTAATGCCTATCCTGCTGTTTTTGCTAAATATCCAGTAGAGACGATGTTAAGTAATTTTTATGGTACATACTATCTTTTAGAAAAGGCAAGACAGTGGGAAGCTGCTTTTTTATTTATCTCATCTGGAGAAATTTACGGTGAATTAACCAAAGATATCAAAAACGAAGATGATTATGGATTTGTAGATTCTATGAATGTAAGATCATCCTATCCAAATCGCAAAAGAGCCGCGGAAACGTTGTGCGGCTCATATGCTTATGAATATGGAGCTAGAACTTTAGTTGCTCGCCCAAGCCATGTATATGGTCCAACCATGACTGAGTCAGACAATAGAGCATCTTCAGAATTTATTAGAGCTGGGGTATTGAAAAAAGACATTATAATGAATAGCGCAGGTATGATATTGCGGTCTTACACTTATGTATTTGATGCTTGTTTGGGCATATTAAAAATACTAGAAAATGGTATTAGCGCTAATGCTTATAATATTGCAGATGAAAATAAAGCTGTCTATATTAGAGATTTTGCTCCGTCCGGAGCAACCAACGTAATAATGAAAAAAACGCATATTGTATAAATATACCTTTTTTAGATCCAAGTAAGAAACAGTATATAGTAAATATATGGGGGTGTGATAATGCCGAGCGATATATGCGTAATGATGAGCACATATAATGGTGAAAAATATTTAAAAGAACAATTGGATAGTATTTTAAATCAAGAATGTGTGGATGTTAATTTGCTGATTCGGGATGATGGATCTAGTGATAATACTATTGAAATAATAGAATCTTATCAAATAGAATATCCCAATATTACGCTTATAAAAGGAAAAAATGAAGGTGTTATTGCT
>CAMGAZ010000289.1 GCA_946008205.1 uncultured Clostridium sp.
AGAGGTTAGGCAATGTTGAGGGTATCACTTTGTGTCCTATTCAAGAGAATGTTAAAACAAACTACGCATATTTTCCTGTAGTGTTTGATAAAGGCATCTTTGGTTTATCTCGTGATGAGGTTATGGATAATCTCGCTAAAGAGGGAATAGGTGCAAGAAAATATTTTTATCCTTTAACTAATTCCTTTGATTGCTATAATTTTGATGTCAACAGCACACCTGTTGCACTTGATATTTCGTTAAGGGTATTAACATTGCCGCTTTATGCAGATTTGAATGTTGAAACGGTGGATAAAATTTGTGATGTAATACTGAAAAAATGAGATGTAAGAAACAATGGAAAATAGCCTGAAAATTCGGGGGGTACAACCCTCTGTAAAAACAAGAAATAGTAATTTAGAATTATTTAGAATTCTAACAATGCTTTCGATTGTAGCACATCATTATGTTGTTAATTCAGGATTGACAGCTACGGATGGGGTGATTCTTTCAAATCCCACATCCATACATTCTTTAGCATTGCTCTTAATTGGGGCATGGGGAAAAATAGGAATTAACAGCTTCGTGCTTATAACAGGCTATTTTATGTGTAAATCGAATATTACACTAAACAAATTTGTGAAGCTTGTTTTTGAATGGCTATTTTATAAATACACAATTGGATTAATTTTTGGATTACAGGTTATTCGGAGTTTTCATTAAAAGAATTTGTAAAATTAATAATCCCTATTAAATCTATTGGCGATGGATTTACAAGTGCGTATGTTGTTTTCTTTTTGTTTATTCCTTTTCTTAATATTTTAGTGAAAAACATTAACGAAAGACAGCATATAAGACTCTTGTTACTAGTTGGATTTACATATGTGTTTTTGGCTACTGTCCCGTTTTTTAGTGTTACATTTAATTATGTTTCTTGGTTTATGGTTTTATATTTGATATCTTCATGTATCAGGCTATATCCGAAAAACATTTACGAAAACAATACATTTTGGGGAATAGCATTATTGATATCAACAGTGATTTGTTCATTATCTGTTGTAGCTTGTACTTTTGTATTTAAGTCAAGTTTTTATATGTTTGTAACTGATTCAAATACACTATTGGCGGTTGTTGAAGCTATATGTGCTTTTATGTTCTTTAAGAATTTGAAAATGAAGAATAGCCGGATTATTAATACGATAGCATCAGCGACATTTGGTGTGTTGTGTATACATGCTGCAAGTGATGATATGAGGAGCTGGTTATGGGGTGATTTGCTAAATGTAGTTGGCGTTCATTCTAACGGTAATGGATACTTGCATATTGTTCTTTCGGTTTTGGGCGTTTATTCTGTTTGCACAGTTATAGATATTGTTAGAATTTATTTGATTGAAAAGCCGTTTTTCAAGCTTTGGAACAAAATGACAATTGATTTGAATAAAAAATATAAATTATTTGAGGATAAAATATGTAAAAAGTTACATATTAAATAATTTTGGAGGAAATCTCTATGAAAGGTATTATTCTTGCAGGTGGAAGCGGGACGAGACTTTATCCGCTAACAATGGTAACATCAAAGCAGTTGTTGCCGATTTATGATAAGCCGATGATTTATTATCCGCTGAGTACACTTATGCTTGCCGGTATTAATGACATTCTTATCATCTCGACTCCGACGGATTTGCCGAACTTTGAGCGTTTGCTTGGCGACGGAAGTCAATATGGAATAAAGTTGTCGTATAAGGTTCAGCCGTCACCTGACGGACTTGCTCAGGCTTTCATTCTCGGTGAGGAATTTATCGGTGAGGATAGTTGTGCAATGATACTCGGTGATAATATCTTTTATGGCTCGGGCTTCAGTTCTATGCTTGAAAAGGCTGTTGAAAATGTTGAAAAGAATCACAGAGCAACTATTTTCGGATATCATGTTGAAGACCCGGAGAGATTTGGGATTGTTGAATTTGATAAAAACCATAAGGTTCTTTCTGTTGAAGAAAAGCCGGCTAATCCAAAGTCAAATTGGGCGATTACAGGCTTGTACTTTTATGATAATCGTTGCGTTGAATATGCAAAAAATCAAAAGCCGTCAGCTCGAGGCGAGTTGGAAATTACCGATTTGAACAGAGTTTATCTCGAGAACGGTGAACTTGATGTCAGATTTCTCGGTAGGGGATTTTCTTGGCTTGATACAGGAACGATGGAAAGTCTTATTGATGCGGCTGATTTTGTAAAAACCATTCAAAAGCAACAGGGTATTCGAATTTCGGCACCGGAGGAGATTGCTTGGCGCAGAGGCTGGATTGATGATTCAAAGTTACTAGAATCAGCTGAAAAATACGGAAAGTCCGATTATGGAAAATATCTAAAAGATATTATTGAAAATGACTATATGGAGGGCAGTAAGTAATGACTATTATAGTAACAGGCGGTGCCGGATTTATCGGCTCAAACTTTGTATTTTATATGTTAAAAAAGTATCCTGATTATCGTATAATTTGTCTTGACAAGCTTACATACGCAGGTAATTTATCTACACTTGCTCCTGTTATGGATAACCCTAATTTTAGATTTGTTAAGGCTGACATTTGCGACAGGGAAGCAGTCGAAAGGTTGTTCGAGGAAGAACATCCTGACATTGTTGTCAACTTTGCAGCGGAAAGCCATGTTGACCGTTCTATTGAGGATCCGGGCATATTCCTAAAAACAAATATTCTTGGTACTCAAACACTTATGGATGCTTGCAGAAAATACGGCATACAGCGTTATCATCAAGTTTCTACTGATGAGGTTTACGGCGATTTACCGCTTGACAGACCTGATT
>CAMGAZ010000290.1 GCA_946008205.1 uncultured Clostridium sp.
GTTATGAATGGTGGCATTAAAGAGCTGTCTGAACGCAGAATCAAAGTCCTTGATGATCTTGTAGTAGGCCAGACCGTTTCTATTAAATATGTAAAATGGGTAAGAATCGGTAATCCGTACCCTAGAATTTTCTTAAATTCTGAAGAACCGGAAGATCCTGAGATAGGAGATTTTTGGCTTGATCCTAATGGTTCATTAACTGAGGGATCATTAGAAGAAGATTTGAATGACAATCCTTCTACATTAATTACATGGGATAAAATATCAGGTAAACCTACAAGTTTAACGGGTTATAACATAAAAGATCCTGTTGCCATGATGGGACATGTCCATAGATTATTAGATATTACAGATTTTCCTTCAAGATTAGAAAGCAAAGAAAAAAAAGCAACATTAAATCTTTTAGACGAAAATGGTTATATTTATAGCAATTTAATTTCAGATAAATTACTAGAGAATAATAAGCTTCTTTATATTCTAAACAAAAGACCTTCCTCCCCTTAGAATGGGATAGGGGCTACTCAAAAATATAACGATTCTGAAATAAGATATCGTATTGCTGAAGTAGAAAGGAATAAATTAGATAAAGAAAATGCTGATGCTATCTATGTCAATAAAGATAATGTATATTCCAAACTTGAAATAGATAATACAGTAAAAGAAATAGATAAAAAACTATCAACAAAATTAGATACAGAGCAAGCTAAGAATATATATCTTCCAAACACAAATGGAATTATTACTGAAAATCTTTTAAGTGCCGACCTCATTAGCAAAGTTAATGCTAGATATGAAAACAAGCGCCCTGTTGCAGAAGGAGATACCGGCATAATAGAGTCTGATTTTAACAATTTAAAAATCAGAGTAGGTAATAACGAAAAATCAATTACTAGTATAAATAATTATATTAGCACCAATGTGCTAACCACTTCAGACAGAATTAATCAAAATAATTTAGATGAATCTATTAATCATATTTTAAATACAGCTAGATCTACTGATACATTTATTGAATATAACGACTTGTCTAGTGACCTAAAAAAGATAATTTCCTCCGGAGGAAGTGGAAGCGGTGGTAGCGGAGATCTTAATGGAATCCAGACCCAAATAGATATACTTAAACAGAGTTTGTACGAAGGTAATGATGGACAAGTTATTTTTGGTAGCAGTGAAGAAGGTAAATTAGAGCACGACTATATCTTTATAGATAGTGCTATAATTATTACAAAAACATCAGATTTAGCAAATGCAAAACTTCAAGCTGTAATTAGAGGCCAAGAGTTTATTTGCGATATTTCTACTAATAAAATCTATGAATATGATAACGCAGAAAGTATATGGAACGAAGTTACCGATGACAATCCTGAACGATATCTAAAAGGAAAATTCATTTTAGAATATAATACAAATAATCTATATTTTGGAACAAAGAAAATAGTAGATATTTCTGAGTTAAATAATAAAAATGTTGAAATTACCAATAAAATAGCTGAACTAGATACCTTAAAAAATAAGATTTCTTCTATGGAAACAAGATTAACTGCTTTAGAAAACAAGGTAAATAGTGGATCTGGAGTTTAATAATGAAAGTATTAAAATATTTTACAAAAGATGGATGGAGTCCATTATATATATCTGCTATTGCTAAAGCATTATTTGCTGAAAATAATTTGTCAGATATTCTGGACCGAGAAGAAGCCCGCAAAAATTTAGAATTAACTGGTGATAATAACCATACTCATTATCATGATGATAGATATGTACCAATGATTGACGCAGTAAAAGATAGTCTTCTTAATACAAAAGAAGAATTAGAAGAATCATTAGGAGAACATGATCACGGATATACATTAGAAGGCCCAATTCTAAATTTATCTAGTAAAGAAAATGGCTGGTATAAATGGTCAGGCACATTAGACTCAGTAAGTGGAGCGTGGATAGTAGAGAAAAAAGGCACTCTATATACCGCAACAAATATAGAAGATCCTAGAGTTGTTCTAAACAGCAATGATTTAACTGTGTGGCGTTCACCATATGGATATTGGCACGCATAAGGAGATATTAATGTTTGATATTAAAAATTTAAATGATGAATATTTTTCTTCTCTTGAATCTGAAGAAGTTTTAAAAATAAAAGAACTATCTACAGAAGACAAAATTAAATGCTTTAAATATTTTTTAACTACAGATATTATCACCAATATATCTGTTATTTCTAATATTTATTTTTTAATTAATGGCATCTCAAGTATCGATGATAATACTATGGATGATGATAGAATATTTTTTAAGTCTTTAGAAGAATATGTAGATATCAAATTAGAAATTAGAAAAGAAATCGATTGTTTTGGCATAAAACTTCTAGAATATTATCTTGGAATTATAGAAGGACTAGATGTTCAATTGGAAGAATTAAAATCTCATATCCCTAATTCATATTTCAATATTATGCCATTAATTACTAATACTATTATTTCAATATAAACACAAAAATAAATTACTAAAATTAATACTTAAATAAATATTATTTCCTTCACGTTTGAAATATTCATGGCTGGCAACTCTAATTTCGATATATAAATCACCATTAGGTCCTCCATTGATACCACGTTCACCTTTTCCTTGAACTCTTAATTGCTGACCTGTTTGAATACCACTAGGAATCTTTAGATCAACACTAACTCTTTTATGTTCATAGCCTTCTCCATGACATTTAGGACACACTTTTTTGATTTTCTTACCAGTACCATTACAATCTGGACAAACACTTTGTGACTGGAAGACTCCAAATC
>CAMGAZ010000291.1 GCA_946008205.1 uncultured Clostridium sp.
TCTCTATATTTAAGATATTCATCAAGTTCACCCATGGTTCGTCTATTAGTTGTAAAACTCATAAGAATATAATAACCTTCTTTATATCCTCCGATGTCGTAAGCTAAATGTTTAACTCCACAATAATCAGTATTTTTAATAAACATAGATTCCGGACAATGAGTTATAACAAAGTATTTAATGTTGGCCACCATATTTTCATAATACTCTTCTTCTTTGCCAGGAACTGCAATAAACATAAGATCCCAGAGTTTATGAAGACTTTGTTCTTTGATATCTTTATATTTATCAGGTTTATTCAATTCTTTCTTGTCTTGATTCATACCGTTTACAATATTGTTGAATACTTTCATAACTTCCTGAACGCTTCTGTTGTTCTGTCTAGCATATTCCATAACGAATTTGGCCATACCGAGAAACACTAATTTGTCTTCACCATTGCTATCAATTTTAATCTTGATATTTTCCTGATCAGAAGCAGATTCTACTTCAATATTTAAAGTGCCAATTTCTTTTCTCATACAACATAATCCTCCTTACTATTTCTAGTTAGACAATTTTGTAACCAAAACTAATAGCTAAATGAGATGCTGCAAGTTTTGCACCTCTAGCCTTGGAATAAATATAGCCAGCTTTTTCTGCAATATGGAATGCCAGAGTTTTCATGTTTTCAATTGTAGCTTTTTCGATAGAGATAGAACCATTGCCTTTCGTAGTATCGATATAATAATTGATTTTATCGGGATTTTTATAGTAAAAGAATCTATTATTCAATGATCTTCTTCCCGACATGATATAGTCAAATTCATCAACATTAAGATAACTATAGCTATCCGTAATCCCAAGTTGAACTTCAATATCTCCATGGATCATAAGTTCCCAGATTTCTGCAGTAAACGGAACCGTATATTTATGGGCATCAATGGGTTCGATATAAATAGAGCCGTCGAAGCAATCAAATACGATACACCAAAAAGTACGAAAGATTTCACTATATTTTTCACCAAAACAATCGTAGTCTCTGTTTTTCGTAGGACGAATACTAAAGAAATCGGAAAAAATGCTAATTCCCATAGTATTCATATCTTCACGAACTTTGTCTTCGACATTTTCAGGCGCAATATGGTGTTTTTCTACATAATAATCTAAAAGAGAGAATTTAAGATTTTTGTTTTTCATCAATAATCCCTCCTCATGATTTTTAAGAAAATGTTAACCACATTATATACTGATATAGTTGAGAGCATAAGCTTATCAAGATTGAAGACATTATTGATATCAACCCATTGGATATTAGACATTTCTCCATCTGTATTGGAAATCATATGTTTTTTGACTTCGTTAATGTCGTCAAAAAGAAATAAGAAAATTCGAGTATTGTAGAAAGTCTCTTCAAAAGTATCTGGAGAATTTCCATGTTTTACTCTTTTATAACCAGGAACTACAGCATTCTCCAAATCAAAATAAGAAAGATTTTTGTCGTCAATATTTAATTCTACTCCAAATTCTTCTTTTAATTCTCTAACCGCTGTATATAATAAATTATTGTTATCTTCTTTTTCGGCTTTACCTCCAGCAAAACTCCATTTATGGGTATCGCTTCTTAATCCCATCAGGACTTTATCGTCTTTAACGCTATATACAATAGCACAAGCTCCAGGTCGGTCTTCAATTTTCATAAACAAGCCCTCCTATACATATTTTTTATATCCAATTTCGTAGGCATTTAAAATTTACTATTAACCCACTCAATAACATCATCAACAGAATAAAAGACTTGATATTGATGTCTAATATTGAGATTATCTAAAAGATTTGGTTGATAATAACACTCATACATAGAAGCGTCGTCTTCATAATTTACCGCCACGGAAATTTCCATTCTTTGATTTTCATTTTTGAATGAGTCAATAACGCCATTATAGCTAGGTCTTTTAATATGTTCTAAGTCGATTCTATCAAAATTATGTTCTGCGAGAAATTTTCTCAATTCATCCAAATCGTTAATAAAACTTGCAAGTGTATTTTCCATGTTTTTTGATCCTTCTATAAATTAGTTATCTTCTCAGAAAAACAGCAATTTTATTGAAATCCTGTATTTTATCTTTTTCAACCAGAAGAATATTTTCATCATCGGTCATAACAATTATATACTTTTTTAAAATAGCTTGATAGACTTCAAGATTGGTCATAACAGCAATTTGCTCTATCGGTATAGTATTCATTTTAACCAGTAGTTTTCTAGCAGCTTGTTCCTGACCTGTATAATTAATATTTTTTTCTAAATCTCTAGCATCATATGAAGTAGCCATAACACACATTTCTCCTTTATTTTTTTTATTCCCAGGCGACGCCGTTATTTTTATAGCGTCCATGAGAAAACACCATAACGAAAGCTCTATGTAAATCAATTGCTTTACCGTAGCATACAGTAAGCGACTGAAAATCTTCAGGCAAAACAATATCTTTTAATAAGTGATATAATTCACTGCATTCTTTTCAGTCAAAGCTCGTCTGACAATCACTAGCAAACAGAAAATTTGCGATAGCTTCCGGAACATTGTCGTAGATATATTCAATGTTATGTTCTTTTGTTTGCCAGGATACGAAATGAATGTTTTGCATACAAGTTGGATATCTGGCAAGCTCATAATGAGCCTCAATGCCAAACACTTTAGTAATCATTTTGCGATAATAATCCAATGTGCCATATCCTATATCAAATGAGTAGTTATATCGTAAATCGTGAATTGTTACCATATATACCTCATTTAGATGTTTTCGT
>CAMGAZ010000292.1 GCA_946008205.1 uncultured Clostridium sp.
ATTATTGAATCATATAAAAGTATTTCGTAGTTAGTAATGTTCAAAAGAAATATTTATTACTACAAAATACTTTTTTATTTTATTTCTTTACTTTTATTTTTATTTTTTTAGGAGAGTATCGTAAATAAGATTTATTGTGAATGTTAATAAGTATAGAGAAACACCCTTTTTTGTTAATTAAAAGAATTAACCCATTTAATTAAGGTTAAAAGGGGTATTTAGAGGGTTTGACAGCCTTACAGCTTCAAGGACTTTCGGCTTTATACCGTCCCCTTGAGGGGAAAACACCGTCCCCCTGAGGGGAAAATAGCGTCCCTTTGAGGGGATTAAAGCGTCCCCTTGAGGGGATGCAAAAAATGTGAGAAAATAGGACAGAAGAAGGACAAAAAGCTTATATTTGCAAGTTATCCACAGACAATTGGTATACCGTCCCCCTGAGGGGATTTTTTCACTAAATACCGTCCCCTTGAGGGGATGTGGATAACTCTATAAATAATGGTCAAATATTTATATTTGAAAATGGGAAAGTGAGCGAAAAAGGCAAAACAAATGTAAATTAATGTAAACGATATACATACAAGATCTTGTATGTGCGATGAAAAAGAAACAATATACTTAGTAACTATTGAAGTTTTGAATTTAAACAAAAATAAATTTCATCCCCAGAAGGGGACGGTATCGAAAAAAGACTTATATAATCGCATTTAAGAGCTATCATCTATTAAAAATTGACTAATAGGCAAACATTATTAAGTATTGAATGGATAAAAGACAAATAGAGGTTAAGAAAAGCCTATAAGCATAGGAACTTCAGTACATTTTTTATAATAAAGAATAATTTATAGCGTCCCCCTGAGGGTAAAAGCGTCCCCTTGAGGGTACGCTATAAAATACACTACGATTTAAACTAGATATGGTGGTTCGCTATAATAATTCAGAATAAAAAATAGGGAAATTGAGCGAAATTAATTTAAAGAATAAATTGATATATTATACTGTTGATAACAACCATGATTATCAAAACTTTTGGGCAAGTTGGTGAAAAAATATGGCAAAAATTGATTATGAATCAAAAAATGGGGAAATTTACCATAGAAAAAAATATTTATCTACTGTCGCTAAAATGGATAATGGATTAGCAAATGATCCAATTGTTAATGAAATTTTGCAAAAATCTCCATTTGACAGTAATGCTTTTATGCTGGTAATTTCGCAAGTCAAAAACGAAAAAAACAATCATATTCTCTTTACGTCTGAAAGTGCAAAAGAGTTAATTGGGTATAAAAAACATACAAGTGTTTACGATTTTGCACTCCAACTAGACAAGACTTTACACTTTATTGGCCAGCTTGAACTGGTTAAAAGAACTGAATATGAAGATGAACATGGCAAGCACCGTATAAATATACGTCGGCAGCATTTATTTTCATCGTCAGAAGTTGATTTCAGCAGTGATGACTATATTTGTGATGTACAGCTAAGTAAAGAAAGTATTCCATACTTCAATAATTTAAAAAGAAAGTTTTTGAGATTTAGTATTAAAGAGTTCTTTAACCTAAATTCCAAATATTCCAGAATAATCTATATCTGGTTAAAGCAATGGCGTACAACAGGTGAAAAGTCAATAACACCAGAAGATCTGATGGCTAAATTGAAGCTTGACTCTCAAAAATCTAGTAAAAGTCCAGCTTCCTTATTGCGTACTAAAGTTTTCCCTATAGTTCAAGAAGAACTCAGTGCTGTTTTCCCCGAATTCCGAATTGAAAGGGCTAAAAGAAATCGCAAAATTGTGAAGTACATTTTCAAGTGGACACCAGAGGATAAAAATCAAGATGTGGTAATGCCAGCAATTCTAGAAAATTCGATTGCTATTGCCAATATTCGAACGAATTCTAATATGAGTGATGCAAGCAAATACAAGGCTTTAGATAGATACCTGGGCTGGCGACTAGGAACGGCAAAGAAATTGGCTAAGAAAGAGACACAAACGTCGTTCTTCGTTTACGATGCAAAAAGGAAGGAAAAAGATAGTACATATAATAGACCTGACTTAAATGAAGCAAATAAAATCCAAGAAGAATTTCTTCGTAAACTTATTGCTTTATATGAGCGGCTAGAGAGTGATTATCTGACTAAGGAAGACAAAGAAGATTTATATCGGTTAAAGAGTCACTTAACTTTTGTGGAGACTAAAAAGAAAGATAAAAATAGTGTTCCAAAAAATAATGAAATACATATGCCAAAAAAGAAGAAAATTTTAGATGTATCAGAACATGTAAATTTATTTAATAATTTTGATACAGATGGATTCTAAAAGATGTTTATTATCTAATCGACTTTGATATTTATTCAAAGTCGATTTTTGTTTTTAAAAAAAGTAGTAAATATGTGAAAAAGTCTAATTCAAAATTTCACAGGTAAAATAGACTCCAAAGTTATCAATATTGCTATTTATTTGGAGGAGAATCATATAATGAAGCGCAAATCAGTGTTGATCATAGTAGTATCATTACTAGTTGCTACTATATTAGGGATTGGATTTTATGTAGAACAAAGCTTTAAAAGTGAAACACAAGTCCCAACGCAATCTGACTCTAAATCAAGGAAAGAGTACAAAAGCCTAACACCTAAGCAAAAGGTTGAGTATAAAATTAAGTATTTAGGACTTAAAAATTATTCCGTCCTGATTATTAAAAATAATAAAATCTGGATTAGTGATTCCAAAGGAAATGAAGATACGAGTGAATATCTAATTAATTCAGTACAAAAATTAATGACTGCT
>CAMGAZ010000293.1 GCA_946008205.1 uncultured Clostridium sp.
GCCGACCCGGCCTCTACCCGACTGACGCCAGAGAGGACAACGCACCCACTCCACCCTGACCCGCATCCCCAAGGCTTTGCAATGCCTCTTTTTCCGGGATAGAGTCATCATCCATGATCCACGCATATAAATAGCCGAGTTCTATGGCTTTTCTCAAACCAAAAGCAAATCCACCTGCACCACCAAGGTTCTTTCCGGTATTATAATATTTAATCCTATTATCCTGAATCTCTGCAACCATTTCTTTTGTGCCGTCATTGCTGTTGTTGTCAACAATCAGGATATCATGGTCCATAAATGACTCATTCAAGAGTGCCTCTATGTTTTCTTTTAATAATTTCTTTCGATTATACGTTACTATTACTTCTGCATACTTATTCATACTATTATTTTCATCCCTACTCCACGTTATCTTCAACTTTCAAACACATCATTCCAATAAACAAAATGAATAGATATATTCTCATATAATAACTTATTGTTCCATAATCCAGTATTATATATGACGCTATTATACTAATGCCCATTCGATTATATGATTTATAATAGCATTTCTTCGATTTCCAGGCTTCAACAACTGGATAACAGTAATATAATAAAAATCCGATAATTCCAGCATTGCATAACAGTTCAACCTGATTGCAGTGACTATACATAGCTGAAATATTCCATCTCAGCAAAAAAGATGTGTTTCCTGCCATCCATCCCATAAAAGCATTCAAGCCATTTCCTATAAGTGGCTTTTGTAAAAAGAGTTCAAAAGCGAACACACGCATATAGCTTCTTACAATTGTGCTACCGTCTTCACTTTTCATTCCCATAAAGGCATCAAGCAATCGATCTGCATACATGCTTTGAAATGCCGGAATTTGACTGCCTATTCCTATAGCCACAAGTGCCAAAATTACCGCCCCAAGAATCATTTTGATTTTTTTTGTAATACCTTTTTGCAGAAGTACATACAAAAGCATTATCAGTGCAATCTGAACAAATACTTTTCTGGATCCTGTTCCAACAGCCATAACACAAAGCAATAAAGCAATCCATATCAATTTTTTTTGTCCATGTTTAATCTGATTTTTATTAAGCATATACAAATAGAAAGAAAATCCTGCTGCAAAAGCAAAATAGTATCCAGCCGAATTTCTCCAAATTGGAGTGAATCCGCCCATTTTTTCATTTCCCCACGTTGAAATCGGAGAGCTTATGTAATATATGATTCCGAATACAGTTGTAGACTGCACATATATATGCATCAATTTTTGAATTTTCCATTTACTGTTATCGATATAATCTATCATGCATATAAGCATAGCAGTAATTTCAATGCATGATGTAACAATAGTTTTTTGATCATTTGTCGATGTCTTTACCCACAACCATGACAATATAATCCATACAGAAAAAAGTCCGTAATAATATAAAATTGGTCGTGCCTTTCCTCCAATCTTTAATTTCATTTTAGGAGAATGAGCACATGCTGTCATCACCATAATCATTATTGTCGTAATATAATGATTATACTTGACTAAATTTCCAAGTGTGTATGACATCAAAAAATAGACAAGCCATGTTGCATCCATTATATTTATGCTTGTTTTGCTGAAATTTCTTGTGTCCAATCTCTTTTTCCTTTCTCTTTCTTTGCTTTTATTCCAGTTATCTTTTTACTTCACTTCAGGAATCTTTATCCAGTCTCCAATTATTTTCTCCCACTCTTTTGTATCAAACGGCACAATCGCGCCGAAATGATAAAATGTCATTTCTCCAAAGTATACTTGACCATTTGCTTCATAAAAATCCACTCGAACATGTGGGAACCCTTCGCTGAGTTTTTTGGCAAGCTCAATCATTTTTTCAAAATGTTCTGGTTTTTTGATGGCGGATACAGAGTTCGGATAGTGCTGTACAATGTTCATGTGGTTAAACTGCATATCATAAAAGTCAAACTTTGTGTTCTTGACGCCTCTTTCCGTTGCCACAAACATCAGTTTTGGTTCTCCATTGAAACAGAAGAATTTATAATCGCGGAGTTCTCCGGTTTCCTGATCTTCCATATATTTTTCAGCAATAATTCTCGGTTTGACCCCTTTATATGGCCACTCCCTCGTCCAAAGATAATAATTGTTTGCCAGAGACTTTTCGATTTTTTCCCTAGCCTTTTTCAGATTAAGTTTGGATTTATCCTTGCAGACAACTAGTCCACCTGAATCATGTGTGCATTTCAGCACAAATTGATTTGGCAGTTCGTCAAAATCAATGTCCTCAAACTTATCCCACACTCCAAGTGTCGGGATAACATACTGTTCACCAATTTTATCTGCAATATATTTTTTCACTTCGTATTTGTCAACCAATGTAATAAGATCCGGCCTTCTATAATACAGTTTGAGCCAGTTCAATTTTTCGTTGAATGTCTTCGGATTCTTAAAATCAATAAACTTTCCAAACTCTGCATAATAAAAAATTTGCAGATATGGCTTGTCCGGCATCCAATTAAGCAGTCTGTGGTTCACAAAATAGCCAGCCACACGCCGCAAACCATGTTTTTTTTCACCCATCTTACTCACACTCCTTCACATAATCCAAAAGTATCTGAATTTTTTTCAACGCTTTTTCAGACGAATACTCCTCCAATAAACATCGCCTTGCTTGTTTTCCGCATTCTGCCATCTGTCCAGGATTTGCAATGGCCCATTCCATTTTATCCTTTAAATCTTCAACATTGTACGTCTGAAACAGAAGACCCTATACACACCAATAGATCCAGCATCAA
>CAMGAZ010000294.1 GCA_946008205.1 uncultured Clostridium sp.
ACGAGCTTCGTATTCGGGATAACATTATATCCAACGCATGAAATTTGGATTAACAAAGACATGTGTAAGGAGCAGAAAATCAAAACATTAAAGCATGAATTAACACATTGCTATATCTGGAACTATGGATTATATAACGTGCCACATTTTACAGAGGAAATGATCTGCGATTTAGTGTCATGTATTAATGATTTTATAAATGATATTGTGAAGGAGGTCGAAAAATATGGCTTGTAAAAAAGGTAAGAAAAAAGGTAAGAAAAAATGCAAATAAGGAAGGCGTGATATGAATGGCTAATACACAAAATTTAATAAAAAATGAAGATTTAACTCCAGAGCAACGCCGAGCAAATGCAAGTAAAGCAGGGAAAGCAAGTGCTGAAGCTAGGAAGAAACGAAAAACTTTAAAAGAAGAACTACTTGCTTTACTTGCAAATGGAGATACTCAAAATAGAATGAGCCTTGCAATAATTGAAAAGGCAATGAATGGCGATACAAAAGCGTTTGAAATCGTAAGAGATACTATAGGCGAGAAGCCTAAAGATTCTCTTGAAGTCGAACAAAACAAGCCTTTTGAAGTAAATATTAAGGTTAAAAAGTAATATGAATATAGAAATAACAGAAAAACAAGAGCAATTCATAAATTCTATAGCATTTGAAACTTTGTTCGGACGGAGCTGCTGGCGGTGGAAAAAGTTATGGGCAATTAGTAGATGCATTATTATATGCACTCAAATATCCAAAATCTAAACAAATTGTATTTAGAAGAACCTTCCCAGACTTGGAGAGATCACTTATAAGAACTAGCTTAGAGTTTTATCCTAGAGAAGCTGCAACATATAACTCAAGTAAGCATACGTGGACATTTAAAAATGGAAGCATAATAGATTTTGCTTATATAGATAACGAAAAAGATGTATATCAGTACCAATCAGCTGAATATGATGTTATCCGCTTCGACGAATTAACACATTTTACTGAGTTTATGTATACATATATGATTTCACGTTGCAGAGGTGCAAATCCATATCCTAAACATATAAAAAGTAGCACAAACCCAGGAGGCGTTGGACATGCTTGGGTAAAAGCTAGATTTATAGATATTGGAGAACCTAATGTGATACACACATTTAAAGAAGGAACAAGAATATTTATTCCATCTTTAATTCAGGACAATATGTTCTTATTGCAAAATGACCCAGAATATGTAACAAGACTTGATAACCTACCAGAAAAAGAACAAAAGGCTTTAAAATATGGCGATTGGGATATATTTGATGGACAATTTTTTACTGAGTTTGACAGAAAAATACACGTATGTACTCCATTTGAGATACCAAACGATTGGCGAAGATTTAGGACTAGAGACTATGGACTTGATATGACAGCCGTTTGCTGGATAGCTCTTGATTGGAGAATGAATGCTTTTGTTTATAAAGAATTATATAAACCAGATTTAATCGTGTCTACAGCAGCAAAAGAAATAAATACAATGACAAATGAAAATATAATTACTGATTATGCTCCCCCAGATTTATGGAATAGAAATAAAGATACTGGAAAAAGTACAGCAGACATATTTGCAGAAAACGGTCAATTCTTAACGAAGGCAGATAACAACAGAGTAACAGGTTGGCTTGCAGTTCATGAATGGCTTAAAGTTTTTCCTGATGAACAGGGACAACCTACAAGCAAGCTAAAAATATTTAGTAATTGTACTAACCTTATAAGAACTCTACCAGCATTACAACATGATGAAAAGAATCCTAATGATGTTGCAAATGAGCCTCACGAGCTAACCCATATACCAGATGCACTAAGATATTTCTGTACTATGTGGCAAACTCCAGCACAACAAAAAAGAGAAAGGCCACAAGGAACATATACAAAGACAGAATTAGAAGATTTAGGATATAAAGATATAAAAGTTTCAGTTACAAAACCTGTAACTAGAAGGAGAAGATAATGAAAGTTTTAATGTTAATAGATATTATTCTACGAGTTATATTAATAGTTGTAGCTCTACGTTTCAATAATACCTTAGATAAATTGATACAAAGCCGAGAGAAAGTTAAAACGACAGAGTTTAAAAGAACTCACAATGCAGTATCACAATCAAATTTTGGTTCTATTTTAAATGGGAGAACAAATGTTTATGATAAATATAAAAATAAATCTGGACTATATGAACCAGTGCAAGGCAAGAACGGAATAAATCTAAATGATAAAGGAGAGTAGCTAAATGGAAGATACGAACGATGATATAGTTGAAGAAAAAAGAGCAAAGCGTGCTGCTATAATGTCTGAATCTGAAATAGAAGAAGCTGAACTATTTTTAGTTTGGTATAGACGTGCTTATAATGATAAGCAACGTTTAGGATTGACTAAGAAATGGGATGATATAAATAAGTATTTGGAAGTTGATTTTGATTATGGAGATGAGGAATACCCAGCACCTAATACAAATATTACTAATTCTAATGTAGAAGGCAAGACTGCTCTATTATGTGATCAAACGATAGGTATACAAGTAGACCCAAGAGAGCCTGGAGACCGCTTCTTTTGTGACCAAGTAAGAACATTAGCTGATTTTATAAAAGAACGAAATAAAATGTATAGAAAAATAGAAATACATGAGCGTAGACGTGAAATGACTGGTACTGGTATATTTAGAGTTATATGGGACTTTGATTCATTAGACGGAAAAGGTATGCCAGACATAGAACCAATACACCCATCTAAATTATTTATTGATCCAGCAATTAC
>CAMGAZ010000295.1 GCA_946008205.1 uncultured Clostridium sp.
AAAAATTGGTCAATTTTTTGTAAAAAATTTTTAATTAACATGGAATTTTGGTTTTGCATTTATGATTATAGTGGACGTAGAACTAAAATAACATCTAATGGAGTTAAGTTTTATGAAGCATATTTGACTAAGGATAAATATAAGCAAATTGATCTCATAATGGATTCTATTTTCAATAATTCTTTTGGTCGTGATAATACCGCAATAAAAACTAGTAACTCAAATATTGATCCGCCTAAATTGTTTATCAAAGCTATTACGGATTTAAATGGTATTACAAGAAAGGGGTTGGCATATTTATTATATGTTACCCATGATTTAAACATCAACTACAAAGATGCTATTATAGAATTGTCAAAAGCAGAGGATACTGACAGAGAAATCCCGATTAAAGTAGCGAATAAATATAGCGATGTAAAATTTACAAGATTATTAACTAAAATAGGAATTACAAATCAAAACACAGGCGGGAAATATTATTTAAGTGAATATGTTATAAATAATTATTTTGATCAAATTAAAAATTTATCTATCTACAATAAAGAACCTGATATCACATTAACATTAAATACACCTGAAACAATAGAAGAATTAAATGATGATGCTATAGAAAGCGAAACAAATGCTCAAGAGCATATTTTGGTATCATATGTTTATGATATAACAGGAAAAATTTTTCAACAACAAAACAATAGAGCTCCTCAACCATATCAACGAGGAAATGTTATTAGGTATAAAACTAATTCAAGAATTGCCAAAACTGCAATTGATTTATCAAATTATAAATGCTTATACAATGATTCTCATGAAACATTTATTTCCAAATTAGGTAAGCCATACATGGAAGCACATCATTTAATACCTATGGCTGCACAAAAAGATTTTGATGTTAATATTGATAGAATTGAAAATATTGTTTCATTGTGTCCCATCTGTCATTCTGCTATACATTTGGGGAATCAAACTTCAAGATTAGAACTTTTAAAGAAAATTTATGATATAAAAGAACTCGAATTAAAAAGAGTTGGAATAAATATCTCATTTGGAGAATTATTTTCAAAATATTATAAATAGTTTTTAGTTAATTCAGAAACAATATTTTTTACTAAAAGAGGAGGTATTCCCTCTCCTATAACGTGTCTTACAAAATTATCATCTGCCCAATCCGGAATATTCCAGTTTTTAGGTAGCGAAAATACAATCAAGATTTCATATATTGATAAACATCTAGGGTCAGAATAAAGGAATTCTCCTTTATTTGTTATATATTTTCTACCTGGGTGAACGCAACACAAAGAGGAAATGACACCATTATTTTGTGTAATGGTTCTAGCTGGTTTATCCCAATCAAAACGTCTATAAGTATTATAATGTCCATTTACTCTTTCCCCATTATCTTTTTTGGGGTAATAAACTTCATTATCAAAGGCGGTTTTTCCGCTTGGTGTATGCATCATTGTAATAACATGTTTTTTTGCATGAATAGGTGGGTGGTGATGCTTTGATATTTTCTCTGCCATTTCCTTCTTTTTTAAGTAATCTGGAAAAAGTTTCAAAGTTTCAGTTAATCCTTCCTTTAAAAGAGGATCTAATGAAGGTAAATTCCCTATAGCTTCTCGTAATGTAATTTGTGGCTTTGGATTAGGTACTTCCCATTTGTATGCTTGGTCTTTTCTTGATAATAAAAAAAGATTTCTCTTTCTCATTTGAGGAACTTCGTAATCCATTGCACTAACTAAATTTTGTTTAGCAAAAAAGTAATGTTCATCTAATTCTAAATGTATATATTCAGGAATTGTTATTAACTTGTTATTAATTTTAATTTTTGTTTTTAATAATTGTGGAACATTCTCCAATAAAATATATTTAGGTTTTAATTCTTTAATAATATCAATTGCGTATGAAATTAATTGATTTCTTTCATCAGTTGGATCCATCTTTCCAGCTAAACTCATTCCTTGACAAGGTGGTGTAGCAATTAAAAAATCAATTCCATATTTTTTTGATTTATTTATAAGTTGTTGTTTTATCTCATTTTTTGTAATATCCCCAACTATCATTTCTGTATTTGGATATAAATGTTTATAAAATCTTGCTCGTTTCTCATTTAATTCATTTGCTAATACAATATCAATACCAATTTCTTCTAAATATGTTTCTGCAACACCAACATTCGCAAATAGTGAAATTCCTTTTAAATTATTCACAATGAGTCACCATTTCTTTCATTATCTTTTTTACTAAAAGAGGAGGTATCCCTTCTCCAATTACCTGTCTTATGAAATGGTCTGATGCCCATGTCGGAATATCCCAGTTTTTAGGTAATGATGTTACAAGCATTAGTTCAAATATAGTTAATACTCTAGCATCAGAATATAAGTCATATTTATTTTTATCTTTACCAATGTATCTACCTGGATGAACATTATTTTGAGAACCTATTGTTCTATTATACATTGTAACCGTATATCCTGGCTTATCCCAAGATTGCCTTTTATAGGTATTTTTGAATCCCTTTACAAAACTACCATCTTGTTTTTTAGGTCGTAAATCTTCAATATTATCAAAAGCTGTCATGCCCGTAGGGGTATGCATCAAGCTATATACTTGTCGAGAAATATGTTTTGGCGGATAGTGCCATTTTGAAACCTTTAATCCGGCTTGTTTTTTTTGTTCATAGTTTGGAAAAATTTTATTCTGTTCATCTTTTGTTAAATCATATAGCTCTGGATCAAGAGAAGGCAAATCCCAA
>CAMGAZ010000296.1 GCA_946008205.1 uncultured Clostridium sp.
AGATATATATATACTACAAAAAAAAAAAAAAAAAAAGCAAATTCTAAATTTACCTAAAGGACTTAATTTTATAAATGTTGGAAAAGATTTTTCAACTTTTGAAGATACTGCAGCTGCAATTAAAAATATGGATTTAGTTATTTCTACGGATAACGTAATTCTAAACTTGGCAGGAGCTTTAGGTGTCAAAACTTATGGTGTGTTTAATAAGTTCACAGAATATCGTTGGTTTGATTTATCAGGCGAAGATGTAAAGTGGTATAAATCTGTAAAACCTTATCAAGCAAAAGATATGAATATTTGGAAAGATGTAATTGGCACAATAAAGAAAGATATAAAAGCTTAGCATAAATTATATTGGTAAGCTTTTACCGCAGCTTGTACCCTATCTGTTACTGCAAGTTTGTTCAAAATATTTGAAACGTGAACTTTTGCAGTATGAGAACTTATTACAAGTTCTTCTGCAATTTCAGTGTTTGATAAACCTTTAGAGAGGAGTTTTAAAACTTCTTTTTCTCTATCTGTCAAATTAAGTTCTATATTTTTTTCTTGGTTTTGGTTTTGTTGTTGCTTAAAAACTTTTATAGCAATTTGTACGATTCTTGGGTC
The DNA here is from genome assembly GCA_946008205.1 of uncultured Clostridium sp. Lineage (GTDB taxonomy): Bacteria > Bacillota > Clostridia > TANB77 > CAG-508 > CAG-245. The sequence continues at coordinate 610 of CAMGAZ010000296.1, forward strand.
TAACCAAATACCATCTTTTATAACTAATTTAATTACTTTGTATAAATCTGAAAATTCAATATCTTTTAAGGAATATGTATTTGCTCCAGAAACAAGTGCAGTAAGAACTTCTTCATCTGTTTCGTGTGAAGTAACTATAATAACTTTTGTTTCAGGGTATTTTTCTTTGATTATTTTTGTAGCTTCAAGTCCGTCCATATTTGGTAAGCCCAAATCCATAATAATGATATCTACGTTATTATTAATTAAAAAATCTAAACAACTTTCAGCATCTTCAAAGTCCGCAACAACATCTATGTCCTCATAAAGATTAAGTGCATATTTAAGAGCTATTCTTGTTAAACTATAGTCTTCTACAATACAAAGTTTTATTGTCATAATTTGCCTCAATTTAAAAATATCTTAAGTTAATCATAATAAAAACATAAAATTTTAAAGATACCCCATGTGGGCTATAAAAACTTGACTGATAGTTGTTGTTAATAGTAATAATATATGTATGGATATTAATGAAATTAAACAATTAAAAAATTATGAATACTTTTTAGCAAATCTTTCTTCTATTATTAATAAAATTTTTGAAGAGCAAAAAGAGTATATTTGTTGTGCTAATGGTTGTTGTGGGTGTTGTTCTCAGGGTATGTATCCATATTCAGAACTGGAGTTTAAATATCTAAAACTAGGTTTTGACAATTTACCATCAGAAATAAAGAAACTGGTTATAAATAATATAAAAGAAATAAATCAGCAATATAAAGGCAAAGAATTCATGCACAAATGTCCTTTTTTAATAAACGGGAGTTGTAGTGTTTATTTATATAGAGGTATTATTTGTAGAACTTTTGGACTTATTACAGAAAATTCTCAAGGTAAATTAACGATACCTTTTTGTGCAAAAGAAGGTTTAAATTATTCACAAGTTTATAATCAAGAAATTGAACGTATTTCAGAAGATGATGTGAAAAATTTAGGATATAAGGTTATGCCTCAAGCTTATAATTTAAGCAGACAGCATATAGAAACTCTCGATTTTGCTAAAGAATTAGGTTTAAATTGGGGTGAGTCAAAAATGCTTTTTGTTTGGTTTTTACCATATATTGGTGAGTAAAAGTATTTTGTTATAAAAGGATATGTTCAATATTGTAAAATGTAACAATATAGTGTTATGTAGAAATGCATGCTAAAATTGTATAGTACAATAGTATAAATGGGGTAATTATATAAGGAGATAATAAATGCAAATGATGCTAGATAAAAAACTATATTCCGAAACAGAGTTTGTTCCGGGATTATGGTCAAAAGAAATTAATGTTAGAGATTTTATCCAAAAGAACTATACATTATATACAGGTAATTCAGACTTCTTAGAAGGTCCAACTTCAGCTACTTCAAAATTATGGGAAGAATGTTGTGAATTATTGAAGCAAGAACGTGAGAATGGTGGAGTTCTTGATATGGATACAAAAATTGTATCTACAATAACTTCTCATGGTGCTGGATATATTGATAAAGACTTAGAAACTATCGTTGGTTTACAAACAGATGCACCTCTAAAACGCTCTATGCAACCATTCGGTGGTATAAGAATGGCAGAAGGTGCTTGCAAATCTTATGGATATCAAGTAGATCCGGAAGTTTCTGAAATCTTTACTAAATACAGAAAAACTCATAACCAAGGTGTTTTTGATGTTTATACTCCAGAAATGAAGGCTGCAAGACACTCTGCAATTATTACAGGGCTTCCTGATGCATATGGTAGAGGACGTATTATAGGTGATTATAGAAGAGTTGCTTTGTATGGTATTGATAGACTTATTGAAGATAAGAAAGAACAATTTGCCTCTTTAGAAGGTGAAATGACACCTGATAAAATTCAATTAAGAGAAGAAATATCAGAACAAATCAGAGCTTTAAAAGAAATGATAGAATTAGGAAATATCTATGGTTATGATATTTCCAAACCTGCAAGAAATGCTAAAGAAGCAATCCAATGGTTATATTTTGGTTTCTTAGCTGCAGTAAAAGAACAAAATGGTGCAGCTATGAGTATTGGTAGAACATCAACTTTCTTAGATATTTATATTGAAAGAGACTTACAGGAAGGTACAATCACAGAA
>CAMGAZ010000297.1 GCA_946008205.1 uncultured Clostridium sp.
GTATCAATATTGCAATCTCCTGTAATATAACTAATCACTGAATGTAAATCACAAGCACCTTTGAATAAAATATTTATGTGATTTGAAGTGTCCTCTTTTTCTTTTGGTTTTATTTCTAAATTATCAACTATTTCTACGCAATCAAATTTTGTTGAAAGATTTGAAGATACAGGAGGCACTACCTCTATTTTTGGTGAACCTAAATATGAATAAACAAATTGTTCAATACCCATATTCATAATTCTGCAAGAGAATAAGAAATGTTCAAGAGTATTGGTAGTTTTATTCAGTACATAAAATCCACATATACCATAATTGCCGTATTTATCCTCGACAATCACATAACCTGCATCATAGGAGGTGGTATTATTAAAATACTGCTTTAGGTCATCTTTTGATGTACGTTTTTTAGTAAAATTAAGCTGATTAGTTCTGTGTATAAGTTTATCAATTCTATCAAGATTTTCTAAACAATCTTTTTTGATACAAATTTTTATTTCACTATTCTTCAAGAAATCTTCGTTTGAGCATTTTGTATCACTTTTATCATAAGAAATTTGCTCAAGAATTTTATAACTTTTTAGTCTTGTGTGTTCAAAATCATAATCATTTACCAGATATAATTCTTCAGCGATTTTGTCAATTTGTTCTGGAGTTGCAGACATTATGTTTGGACAATAATATTTAATCTCGTTTATGTTCATTTCATTGTCATCAATCATTATGACATTTTCTTCACGCAAATTCATGGATTGAATGATATTTTTTACTCGCATTCCTTTTGGTGTCCAATCAATAGAAGGGAAAACAAATAACTGCCAAAACTTCATATAACCATTTGTTAAAAACTGAGTTTTTACGTCCATAAAATTATTTTTGGAGCAAATTGAATTCATTATTCCTTTGGTCGTTAATTCTTCAATGAGTAAAAGTGTTTTTTCTTTAAACTTGATACCACCTTCTGATAGAGTTCCGTCCCAAAAAGTTTCGTCTAAATCCCATATTACAAGTTTTGTTTTAGTGATATCATAATCTTTTTTCATATTGTTTCCCCTACTCTATTAATAAGTTATATGATACAACAATTTGAACGATTACAAATCATTCATTAATCGGAGTATGCAAAAACTTCGAAGTTTATTTTATCATTTCTTGATAAGGTAATTCTTTGAATCCTCGTTTTTTAAAAACATGTACCGCATGTTTATTCTCGGCTTCAACTTTTAATTTTAAAATAGTATTAGGGTAGCGGGATTCTATAAATTCTATAAATTGGGGTATAATACCTAAACCTCTGTATTCTTTTTTTAGGTATAAATCTTCAAACCAAATACATTTTTTGCCAAATTCTGTTGAAAAACTTTTAGCAATCATTGCATATCCAACTATCTCTGAACTGGTATTAAAAATATACCCCTCTAAAAATGGGCAATCATTAATACAGTTTTCGAAGTCTGTTTCAAATATATCTTTACTTCCGTTTGTAGAAACAGCATCTGAGGAATAAAATTCTTCCATCATAGATATAATTTCTTGTTTGTCATTGGTTTGAAATGGTCTGATTGTTAAAGTCATAAAAACCTCATCTTTGTTTTGTTTATTTTAGCATACAATAGCAAAAATTTCCTTTAGATGCTTTTTAATAATTATGAAAACAACTATAAATAATCAACAGATATATTTCAAAGGTTATGATGCTAGACCATTAAAAGCTCTTTATTTATCTTCTCCTAAAAAAGAATTGGGATTGGAATTAGAGCGAATAGGAAAAAAAGCTGGTTTTGATGTTTTTATTCCTTCTGGTCGAACCTTATTAAAGGCTAGTGAAGCAAAATATGCCTATGCTGATCTTTCAAGTAGTCCTTGGGCTCAAGATATTGCAACAATTTCGCCTAAAAAGAAAATCATAACAAATGAATATTATGATGACTTTGCCGATAATTTATCACGTAAATTAGGGTTGTATAAAGATTTTGATAGAGAAATTCCACAGGGTGGAAATATGTATTATGTAAAGGATACAGATGGTAAAGATATTCTTATTGCAGGTCAAGATGCACAAAAAAGCATAGATAAACTTAAAGGTGCAAAAAGTGTTTTGGGAGTAGATAAAATTGAATACATACCACAGATGGATTATCATATAGATTTGTTTGTTAGACCTTTGGATAACAAAAGAATTTTGCTTACAGATGATTCTTTAACAATAAAAGCTTTTAATAAAGGAATAAAATCTATTCAAAAACTTCTCAAAAAAGAACCTAAAAAAACAGAATTGTTGGTAGTAAAAGAAAATTTGGATAAGGAATTAAATAAATTCAAGAAATCCGTTCTTAATAATGTTCAAGCACCAAGAGAAGATGTAAAGGATATTTTAGAGAATAAAGGTTTTCAAGTTATAGGTGTTCCTGGAAGAATTTATCAAACATTCCCTGAACCTGAAGATATAGAAATTGCCGAAGAGTATATAAGTGAAGCTTCAAACAAAAAATCAAAAAAACTTGCTTTTTTACCTATGTTTCCAGAAGAACTTCTTTCTTTTTATCCATGTGTTTCGAAAGAAAAAAGTATAAAACCTGAAGAACAACAACTTACTCATTCGCTTAATTTCATGAATGCAATTATTACAAAAAATAAAAAAGGTGAAATGGTTTATATTTCTAACAAATCAGATTTTGATAAAAGAATTGGGTTAACACCTGAGATAATAAAGG
>CAMGAZ010000298.1 GCA_946008205.1 uncultured Clostridium sp.
GAACTAATAAAAGAAATTAATAAAGGTGAGGAAGAATAATCAAAAGTAGATATATAATAAACAAAAGCAAAAAAGATTTGGCAACAACCAAATCTTTTTACTTTTAAGAAAATAAAAATTACAAAAGAACAAAAAATGTTACAGCACTATTAAATGTATATTACATTTGCATTATAAATATTGACATCTAGACAAAAACATATAAAATATATGTATAAAGTTACCATTTAATATCTGTTATTATCTATTAATATATCAGGTTGGAGGGAAATAGAAATGAGAGTAATAAGTGGAAGTGCTAGAGGCACGACACTACATTCCATTGATGACATAAATACGCGCCCAACTTTAGACAGGGTTAAAGAGTCACTTTTTAATATAATACAAAATCAAGTAGAAGATGCAGTTGTATTAGATTTATTTGCTGGAAGTGGAGCTATAGGAATAGAATTCCTAAGTAGAGGAGCAGAAAAAGTTTATTTCTGTGATAAATCACCAAAAGCAGTAGATATGATAAAGCAAAACTTAGACAAAACAAAATTAAAAGACAAAGCAACTATACTTAACAACGATTATATTGATTGCATCGATAAGATAAAAAATATTAAATTTGATATTATATTTTTGGATCCGCCCTATAAAGAGAATTTTTCAAAGCAAGCAATAAAAAAAATAAGTGAAAGTAAACTACTAAAAAATGAAGGAATTATCATAGTGGAGACGGATGAACCGGAAAGAGATATAAAAGAAATAGAGAATATAAATATTGATTATAAAATATATGATTTAAGAAAATATGGAAGAGCATCTTTGATATTTCTTAAATGAAAGGGGAAACCATGGAAATATTTACATTGTTAGAAACAATTGAAGACATGTTAGAAAATAGTAAAGAACTACCTTTTACCCATAAAGCTATTATTGACAAAGAAGAATTACTAGAAATAATTAAAGAAATCAGATTAAAGTTGCCAGAGGAATTAAAACAGGCAAAAGTAATTAAAGAAGAACATGACAGAATAATAAGTAAGGCAAATGAAGAAGCAGCAGAAATTGTAAAAGAAGCAGAAAATAGAATTATATCAATGATTGACGAACATGAAATAACTAAGAAGGCCTATGAACAAAAGAATAAGATAATAGAAAATGCCAATGACATGGCTAGAGAAATTTCTAATGGAACAAAGGCCTATGCTGACAGCATTCTAGCAGGAGTACAAGTAACTTTAGAGGATGCTTTAAAGGTAATTGAAAATAATAGGAAAGAAGTGAAATAGAATATATAGAACACTATGTAAAAGAGCTTAAAAATGGTACTGTTACGGTTCACAATTCAAACATTAGTATATATTACCGCTAATACTAGGTATGAAGAAAAATTTGTAACAATATTATTTTTAAGCTTTAAAATTTATAAAATTCTATGTACTTTTTTTTTATTTTGGTATAGAATTATAACATGTAAAAATGGATAATATTGACATGGAGGGAAATATGGCTAAAAGAGGGAGAAAGAGAAAGAAACAATTAAATATAAACGTTGTGGTTGCTGTAATGATAATAGCAAGTATATTATTAGCTGTTTTAATATACACAAATTCAGGATTTATTGGGGAACATTTGAGCCCGTTCCTAGGAGGAATAATGGGATATGTAAAATATATCTTACCAATTGGAGTGTTTGTACTGGCAATTTATATAGCATACCAAGGAGAAACATCCTGGTCTAAAAAGATAGTACAGTTTTCGGTATTATTGCTATGCATTTCAATAATAATGAATGTGTATGAAATCTATCAGGGAACAGTTAAAATAGATGGTTATAGTTTAGAAAATATAATTCATCAATTCTATAATATTGGAGCTAAAGGTTCTGGAGGAGGAGCCATTGGCGCTGTTCTAACAATTCCATTAATTAATTTGTTTGAAAAAGTAGGAACCATAATTATAGCCAGTGGAGTAATTGTTGCTCTATGCGTCTCTATGTTTGGAATTGATTTAGTAAATAGGATTTCAGACTTTATAGATGGAGCTGAACAAAGAAAAGAGTCTAAAAAAGGTAATAATTCGAAGAAGGAAGATGACAGCGCAGAAAGAATAATTGGACTTGACGAGAGAAAAGAAACTAAACAGGAAAGAAAACTGAGAGAAAAGTTAGAGAAAGAAAAAGCAGCATTAGATGTTGAACAATTACAAATTAATCTAAATGGGCAAGATATAGAAAAATCAAAATTGTTTGACATAGAAAAAGAAATGAAGAAAAATAAGAGAGATAAAGAAGAAAAAAAGCAGTCGCCTGAATTTATAGAAGACCCATTATTTAAGAAACAAGAAGAACAAAAAGAAGATAAAACTAAAGAAGTATTGCAACTAGAACATACTCTTACAGTAGAAGATGAAAACTACGAATTTCCGCCAATGAATTTATTAAGTGAAGGTGAACCAAAAGGAATAAAAGGAGGAAAAAGAGCACTAGCTGACACAGCTTCAAAGCTACAAAAAACATTATATAGCTTTGGTGTATCTGCAAAAGTTGAAAATGTTTCAGTTGGACCTGCTATAACAAGATATGAGTTAAAACCTGCAGAGGGAGTACGTGTAAGTAAAATTGCGAATTTGGCAGATGACATTGCATTAAATTTAGCTGCCAAGACAATAAGAATAGAAGCGCCAATACCTGGTAAACAAGCTGTGGGAAT
>CAMGAZ010000299.1 GCA_946008205.1 uncultured Clostridium sp.
TCGGTTGCAAAGATAATTTCCTCATTTTTAATTTGCAAATTTTAATAATCAGAAAGGCAATGATATACTTGTTGACTATAAAAATTAGATAAAGTGCTGATTTTCTATCTGAGAAATTTGTTTTTTTCAAATATTTTTAGTATCTTTGTATTGGATAAAAATATTAGGGCTATGATTAATTTCAGCAAATTTAATTCATTGTATTCGGTTGCAATGTAGTTCAATACCGAATCAAAGTGTCAGCAAGCAATTGTTGAATCTCGTTGGGGTGATGATGTTGTATGCCCTTATTGTGGCAAACATCACTGCAATAAAAGGGCAGATGGTAGATGGTGTTGCTCACAGTGCAACAAGAACTTTAGTGAAAAGGTAGGCACTATCTTTGAGAATACCAAGATTGGACTCCGTAAGTGGTTTATGGCAATGTACCTTATCTCTACCCATAAGAAGGGTATTAGTTCACATCAGTTGGCAAGAGATATTGAGGTTACTCAAAAGACCGCTTGGTTCATTTTGCAGAAGATTAGAACTTTGTTCTCACAAGATGATTCTACTGCACTTGTAGGTGATGTAGAGTGTGATGAGGCATATATCGGTGGTAGAGAGCAGAACAAGCACGAGTGGAAGAAAACCAAGGGTACACAAGGTCGTTCTACCAAGACAAAGACACCCGTGTTTGGTATGGTTCAGAGAGGTGGTAAGGTGGTTGTTGTTAAGTGCGAAAAGACTGATGGTGCTACTCTTCTTCCTATCATTGAGCAGTTCATTGCAGAGGGTTCTACAATTCACACTGATGAACTCAACTCATACAATGGAATCAAGGCTGATAAATATACTCACAAGGTAGTAAATCACGGCAGAAAAGAGTATGTCAAGGGTGGTGATTTCACTAACACTATCGAGGGTTTCTGGGCGACATTGAAGCGAATGATTGAGGGTGTTTATCACTCTATCACAAGCAAGTATTTACAGAGATACATTGATGAAGCAGTCTATCGTTACAACACTCGTAAGACAAGTGGTAGTGAGTGTTTCAAACAGATGTTTACAAAGAGTATTGGTGTTGTTGATTATGAAATAATAAAGAATGCTGCATAAATATTTCATAAATTTGTTATATTTGAAGTATGGGAAAGATTAAGAAATTTGAAGAATTTATTGAGAATGTAAATGAAAGATATTCTGTAGAGGATAATTTACACAGATTAGATGAAATGGCAAAAATCTCAAGAGATTTTGACCAATTACCTAAAAATGCAGAAGTCTGGGTATATGGAGAAAATGATGAACAAGGAACAAAAACACCACACTTTCATCTTAAAATAGATAATGGAAAGATTGAGTTGGAGATAAAGTTGGAGAATATTGTAGATATGACAATATGGAGGACCAAACATAATTTCCCCAAATCATGGGATGGTATAACTGAAGTTAGAGACAAGGTTAAAGATTGGTTGATGAAACCAAATAAAAAGAGACCATCTCTATATAATTGGCAAATAGTAACCGATGAATGGAATAATGCAAACTCTTCAAATGAAGTAGAAGATGATTTTGTAGTACCTAATAAATAACAATAAAAGTGTATGAAGAATATAAAAGGTTTTGATGAATTCAAAGAAGATAAAAAATTGAAAGTTCTTGATATTTTTGATTTTGACAACATTCCAATGTTAGAATTGGATAAGGCATATATTGAATATGAACCATTAGATGATGATATAGATTTTTATTCTTTGGATGAAGATTATATACTTGAAATAAAAGACAATAAATCAAATGAAATCCACAATACTCAAGATGTTGTAACTCAAGCAAAAAATCAACTAAAAATTCAAGATTTTCAAATAAGAATTAAATCCCCTAATGGAGTTGATTATATTGAAGCAAAGAAATTACTGAAAGAATATCCAGATTATTTTACAATGAAAACTGCTTTGTTGATTCCTGCTATTAAAAGGGATGTTGATATAATCACTGAATTCATGGATATTAAAGGATATTTTAGAACAAAATCAGCAACATATAAAGATAAAAGAGGAAGACTTTGGATGGTACTGTTGTTTGACCCTAAAAAACAAGAAAGTATTAGAGAAATGGTACTCAAACATTATAAGTATGCATATCACACTTCACCATCATATAATGCAGAGTCAATAGATACAAATGGAATATTAGCACAAAAATCAAGTGTGCCATTTGAAACTAACACAAAGAGAGTATATTTATATTTAGGGAATACTTCAAACCCCGAATATGTAAATATGATGACATCAATATCAAAAAAAATCAAAAGGGAGAACAAAGAATTTGCAGGTGATTTTGTAGAATATGAAATTTTACTTAAAAATCTTCCTTCAAATGCTGAATTTTATATTGATATTCATGGTTATGGAAAAGATTATATTTACACAGAAACAAATATACCAGTCAATGCTATAAGAGATACAGAAGATAAATCATACTAAATTTGATTATCTAAACAATAACATATTAAGGTAGGTAGTTAGGTATATTCCAATATTTTTATCCAATTTAACCAATATAGGGTATGTGAATATCTTAATGGGTGCTAACCTACTACTGACCTTCTTTTAAGACTATGTATAGTCAACAAGTATATCATTACCATCAGAAATTACTGTGGTTTGCGATAAAGATTGATTTTAAATTGTTGAAAGTTAG
>CAMGAZ010000300.1 GCA_946008205.1 uncultured Clostridium sp.
CAAACAAAAAAATCGCGCAAAATTACCTTTAAATAAACAAGATAAAAGCAAAGTTCCAACTGAATATTTTAAGCATACAGAAAAAGAGCTTGATAATACAAAAATAAGAGAAGCAATAGATGAAGGAAAAGAAATATCATTTGCTCATTATGGAGAGCAAGGGGAAAGTTTAAGAATAAAATAAGGAGGATAAAGAATAATGGGTATACCAGTATTAATAATAGGGAAATCTGGAAGTGGAAAAAGTACAGCACTAAGAAATTTCGATGAAAAAGAACTTGCTCTTATAAATGTAATAAACAAACCGCTTCCATTTAGAAAAAAATTTGAAAGCACTATAAACACAGATGATTATATGGTTATTATGAAAAAAATATTTAATACAGATAAAAAGTCGATAGTAATAGATGACGCTGGATATTTAATAACCAATCAATTTATGAATAATCATAGCAAAGTCGGTGGAGGAAATGCAGTATTCAATTTATATAATGACTTAGGTGATAAATATTGGACATTAATAGAATTTGTTAAAAATAAATTGCCTAATTACAAGATAGTATATTTTAATATGCATGAAGATAAAGACGACTTCGGAGATATAAGACCAAAAACAATAGGAAAATTACTAGATGATAAAGTTTGTATAGAGGGAATGTTTACTATTGTATTAAGATGCATGAATGATAACAACAAACATTATTTTACAACTCAAAGTAGCGGTTGCGATGTAGCAAAAACTCCACTAGGAATGTTTGAAGATAAAGAAATAGATAATGACTTAAAAATGGTTGATACAACTATTAGAGAATATTATGGATTAAATGAAAGAGAGGATAATAAAAATGATAAAAAATAAACCAAAGGTTGAAATTAAAATGACAGATAGGAATATATCTATTCATGGAGATAAGAATTCTATTCTTAGTGCTTTAGGAGCATTTGTTTTATATCTTGTTGAGAAAGAAAACTTTGAAGTAGACGACATAATAGAAGTTGTTTCGTTAGGATTAGCAATGTCTGATAAAAACAGAATAAGAAAATTTAATAATTTAAAAGATTTATTAGATTTGCTTAAATAAAAAAATGGGTTGTAAGTAGAAAAACTTGAATGAAGATACTCACTTACAGAGTCAAGTACCTAATATAATGCTTATAAATATGGTGCCTTTGACTATAAGCATTATATGGCTTAACAGTTGTGCCATAAACAACTGTACTAAATTAAATATTGGAGGAATTTTATTATGGAAAAATTAGATAATTACGATGCAGCACAAGCTTTAACAGGAGAATATGAAGCATTAAAACCAGGAGGATACATATGTAAGATAGTATCAGCAAAAGAAGCAGTAAGTTCAACAAATAAAAAAATGCTTGTATTAGCAATAGATATAGCAGAAGGTGAACACAAAGGATTCTTTACTAGAAGATATGATGAATTAAGAAAATCAAATAACGATCCTTCTAAAGAAGTAAAATATCCTAGTGGAGGAATCTATAGACAAATGCTAGAAGGTGAAAAAGCAGCTGGATATTTAAAAGGCTTAATGACATCATTAGAAGCTTCAAATCCTGGTTTTAAATGGGATTGGGACGAGAAAAAATTAGTAGGCTTAAAGTGTGGGGCTATTTTTGGAGAAGAAGAATATCTAAAATTAGATAATTCTGTAGGAATTAGTTGCAAAGTTAAGTTTATAAGAACTACTAAGTGTATAGAAGATGGAAACTTTAGAATACCAGAATTAAAAAAATTACCAACAAAAGGCGATTGTTTCGAAGGTTTCGATATAAATGTAATAGATTCAGATGACTTACCATTCTAAAATAAAGGAGAGATAAAAGATGGACATTTTTCAAATTGTAAAGAATAATGCAGATATTGTAAAAGTTTGCAATATATTAGGAATAAAATTAAATAAATCTTATAAAGCATTATGCCCCTTTCACAATGAGAAAACGCCATCTTTTTCTGTATCTCCAAGTAAACAAATATGGTCATGTTTTGGCTGCGAGCAAGGTGGAGATGTTATTTCTCTTACGTCTAAATTATTAGAAATTTCGCCATTAAATGCGTGCAAATATTTAAATGATATTCTTTCATTAAACATTAATTTTAATGGCTATATGCCTAAAATGACGACAAATAAATACAAGCGAAAACAAGAAGCATTAGAACAATATAGAAAATGGGAAAATAAAACTTTTCAATTATTATGTGATTATTTACATAGTTTAACAGAAGAAGAGAGATTTCAAGAAGAAAACATAATAAATTATTACATAGACATTTTTACAGATGGAACAGATGAAGACAAATTATGGTTTAAAAAAACGAATAGCAAGGTGGTGCAAAGAATTGAACGAAAGCTTGGAAGATGAAATATTAAAAGAGTTTAAGCCTTATAAAATAGAAGAATTAGATAGAGAATCAATTTTATCAGATAATGTAATGGATTATTTAGTAGCACTACCTAATTCTACAGACAAAACAAGGGAAATAGAAGAAATAAGAGGTAGAGCACAGCAACTTAAAGTGTTAAGAAGTTTTAATTCTATATTTAAGCAGAAGAATCAAGACTACATAAAAGACATGAAATCAAAGGGTGGGAATTTAGTTAAATTTACAGACTGCCCACTTGAAAATATAAAATGTGGTAATTGGATTGCAGATGATACAGGTG
>CAMGAZ010000301.1 GCA_946008205.1 uncultured Clostridium sp.
CTTATTGTATATAGCTGGCATACATTTATAAATAAATATTCTAACACCAGCATTTTTCAAAAAATGTTTTACATTAGCAAAAACATCTAGCATATTTGCTGCTGTCATTTTGCCATCATAAACAAACCCTCCAAAGGTCAATCCTCCATGAGATATAACCATATCCCCATCTATACTAGCTGGAAGTAATGCCATAATATTTCCTTTGTCGTTATAAATAATCAGAGAAAAATCGTGAAATCTGTCATTATGATATTCTATATAGTCACGATAAAAGAAAAAATGTCCATTCTTAGCCTCACTATTGAATTCATCTCATTCCATTTTTTTGACATCTTCATATATATGTATCATCATAATAATCACAATTTAATCCAATTCTGCTTTTTTATTTTCATAAAATATTCAATCCCATCTGGAACATCATATTTTCCTTCTATCTCATTCTCTGAAATTATCTTAAAGCCAACTTTCTTATATATTTTCATTGCTGGCAAATTTTCTTTATAGCACCTTAAAGTTATATTTTCAAGATCTAATACTTCAAATCCAATGTGCAACATCCCATAACAGGCATTCAATCCTATCTTTTTTCCATGTGCCATTGCATCACCTACCAGGAATCGGCCAAATTCCGCCTGTTTACCATTTATACCATACAAAAAAACACTTCCTACAATTCTATTGAGCTCATTTTACTCTTTTATACAAAATCCCAATTCATCTTTTCTTTTCAAATAATCATCATACCATTGTCTTTGCTCATAACTAGTTATATGGCCTATTTGACGTAAATACATATTATTCTTTTTTTCATTTCTCCATTTTCTCAAATACTCAATATCATTTTTTTTAATAGGTTGTAATTTTATATTCTCATACTGGTAATTAATATTGTGATTCATTGTATATTCTCCATAATAAAATAATAATTCGTGTATTTGTCCCAATTTATCAATAACCACTAAAATTATAGCTTTACACAGCTCTTTTACACAAAAATTATAGTAATTGAACAGAAACCATTTTTTCAACTTCTTCAAAAAAAGTATGTACATCAAAATGAGTTTTCATAAATTCCTGAGAACGTTTTACAATATTAAGACGTGCCTTCTCGTCTTTTAGCAAATACTCACATATTTTTCTCGCTTCGTATTCATCATTATATATAGGGAACAAATCTTTAGGGAAAACTCTATTAAAATCCTCATGAAAATCCGAGACAAGACAAGCATTACTATTCAATATATCTAACACTCTCCACGGAAAAGCTGCCTTAGCCTGTAAATGACCAATTGATATTCCTATCTTTGCAGAATTATATACACGCTCATTATCTTCTAAACTATATATCTTTTTATCTGAAAAACATAATGAAAGCCTCGACCTATAAAAATACTCGCTTATCCAATTTGAAGTTCCATATAATTTCAAACCCAATCCGGAAATTGCATCTAAAACATTGATTCTCTTTTCCGTGCTCAACGCCATCAAAAAATACTTTATATCAAAATATTTAAAAACTTTATCAGAAGTAATGACTCCTGCCTGAACAAAATCATCCAAGGTCGCAAAAGGACATTCTTTTTGACAATCTAATGCTCTCTGAAATTCTTCCTTTTCATCCAAGGAGGGTTTTTCTTGCAAGAATTGCGTAAGATAATTTTGTCCAGAAGAAACAAATTTGCTTCCGATAAAAACAATATTATTTTCCTTAACTTCTTTTTTTGCCCTAACTCCAGAAAAATAGGCAATATTTTTAATTCTTTGAGGACTTACATGATACTCCTTTTCTAAAATATTTTTAGACTCATTATCAGCAATGTAAAAATATGCATTAGGATGTCTTTTTATTGCTGATTTATTAGCAGTATATATTACACTATCAACATAATATATCAAAATAGGACAATCTACTATATCTCTTATCTCATAAAAAGAATTATTAAACAATATACACAGATCAGGATTGAATTCCTCAATTTTTTTTATTAAATTTTCTGGAGGCTTACCAAAATCTATATCCCCAAACATACCATGCATAAATAAAAATACATCATTTTTCTTTTTTAACTGGGATACAACATACTCATAAAAAGCTGGTAATACTCTCTCGCCATTTTCATTCAATGTTCCGGCAAACATTGCTATTAATATTTTAGACATTCTTTTCTCCGTAAATATTCAGCATTGATTTTAGACAAGAAATTTTTTCTTTAGCTATATTCCCTTCTATAAAACAATTTAATAACAATCTTTTAAGATTATCATAGGTAGTATATCTGTCATCTGAACGCTTACATGCCTTATACAATTCCTCCGCATATTTTATACTAAATATCTCAGATAACTCCTTTACTTCACCCTTTTCAAGCATCGTTAAAACTTCGTTAAATTTATCACCATCTTCTCCCCCTCTACAGCATGCAACCTTGTCATATTCACTTTTTAGCTTATTATAATTATAAACCAACTTCCTATTATTATCTTCTAATCTGCTATTTTTTTCTAACAAATGATTATATCCTTCTATTATGTAATCTCTTTCCTGTTGCTTGGTAAATACACCTTTGTTTTCATGGTATTTAACTGATACTGCATGCAAAAACTCTGGTTGTATGCAACCTTCTTTTTTTAGAATCTCACCATAATATTTTGTATCATCAACTTCTGGTATAAA
>CAMGAZ010000302.1 GCA_946008205.1 uncultured Clostridium sp.
AGATCCTAATGTGCCTTTTGAGCAGCCAACTATTATTCCTGTAACAATAGAATCCGGTAGTCGTTCCGGCAAGAATCCGGCAGCGCATCCATTAAGCGATAAATTAGATTATCTGATTCCTACAGAAAACAACAAGCATCAGGAATATATGAATTTGTTAGCAAATTGGGAAGCATCATCAGAATATGGCGATATAAAACTAAGTGCTATAAAAAAGTATCTTGATGGTGAAACGATTGTCAAGGATTTAGTAAGAGAACAACTTTTGGAATTGGATAAAAATAACAAAATAGCTGACAAAAAAATTAATGGTGTAGAACCATTGCAATGCATGGTGCGTTGGCGTGTTTTGGGAACAGACGTAGAAGAATGTTGGCGTGATAAACAGCTATTCCAAAAATGGGCTTCTTATTATGACACTCAGATGCAAAATAATGAGAAATTCATTATGGATCTTTGTATGATTTCTGGAGAACAAGAAATTCTTGCACCTATGGTTCCTAAAGGAATTGTAAATATGCAGGCAAATGCTAAATTGATTTCTTCTAATGATACTGCAAATTTTGTTTTTCGTGGACGCTTTACTGATGCCGAACAAGCAAGCAGTGTAGGATATTCAACCTTTCAGAAAGTGTTTGTAATTTTGCAGTGGTTGGCCAATAATTCCGAAACTAGCTTTTGCGTATCTGATAGAACTTTTTTGTGTTGGAATCCTAAAGGAAAACCTGTACCAAAGTTTAATAAGAGTATATTTGGCGATAAAAAGAAAACAATTTTTGTTCCTTCGGATTATCGCAAGGAATTAAATAATACCTTGGCAGGATTTAAAAATGATTTACCTAATGAAGAGGATGTAATTATTGCAGCTTTTGATGCAGCAACAACCGGACGATTATCATTGGTATATTATAATGAATTAAAGGCATCTGATTTTTTTGAAAGAATTAATAGCTGGTATAATAGCTGTTATTGGTATTTTTATCAAAATATCCAATCACCGTTGTTGTATGATATAGTGCGTTTTGCTTTCGGTGTTCAGAGGGGCAATGATGATAACAGCAAAGTTGAAGTTGATGATAAGCTTTTAAAACAACATATGCAGAGGCTGTTTAAGTGTCTTATTGAGAAACTACCTATACCTTATGATATAGTAATGGCATTAACTGCCAAGGCTTCAATGCCCAAAAGCTATAATAAGAAAAATCGTGAAAAGATACTTTCTGTAGCTTGTGCGGTCATAAGAAAGTATTATAATGATAAGGCCCAAAAGGAGGAATGGAATATGAGCCTTGATAAAAATAAGTTGAATCGTGATTATTTATATGGCAGATTATTAGCTGTATTTGAAAAGCTAGAGATTGATGCAATGAAGAGCCGGTACGGCTATACTGATAATGATATCAGGGAAACTCATGCTGATAAATTGTGGAATTTTTATTGTGCTAAGCCGGAAAGTGGTGCAGCGAATATTAATGGTGCTTTAAGACCTTATTTGAAATATTTGCCGGACACAAGAAAAAACTTCTATTTGGGCCTTATTGGCGAAATTATGGGAAAAATAGGTGAAACAGCTGATAAAATCCGCAATAAAAGTCTGGAACCCTGTTATTTGATGGGTTATTATGATCAGCGCAATGATTTATATATATCTAAAAAAGACAAATAAGAGGAGGATAAGTAAAATGGCAGAATTAAGCAACAAAATTGACTTTGTATTATTGGTAAGTGTAAAAATGGCAAATCCCAATGGTGATCCGCTGAATGGTAATCGCCCGCGTATTGATTATGGCAGCTATGGTGAAATTACAGCTGAATGTATTAAACGTAAAATTCGTAACCGTATGCAGGATTTGGGATATCCTATTTTTGTCCAGTCTAATGATCGCAGCGATGATGGCTTTACTTCTTTAAGTGATCGTGCATCGGCACTTATTGCTAAAAAGCTTGAAGAAAAACATTTAGCAGAAGATAAGAGCGATAAGAAAGTAAAGAAAGGTGACAAAGTTAGTCCGGAGCAGTATGCTGCCTGGACATGTGAAACTTGGCTTGATGTGCGTAGTTTTGGACAGGTATTCGCATTTAATAATAAAAAAGATAAAGAAGCAGCAGGTGTTTCAGTAGGTGTAAGAGGACCTATCTCGATTCATCAGGCAGTAAGCATTGATCCCGTTGAAGTATGCTCTTATCAAATTACCAAAAGTGTCAATGGCGAAAATAAAGATGGCAAAGAAGGAAAATCTTCTGATACAATGGGCATGAAGCACATGATAAAGTTTGGTATGTATGAAATTAAGGGTGCCATTAATGTTCAGCTTGCAACGAAAACTGGTTTTACAGATGAAGATGCTGAAGTTGTCAAAAAATGTTTATTAACTCTGTTTGAAAATGATGCTTCTTCGGCTCGTCCGGATGGCTCTATGGAAGTTGTTAAGTTGTATTGGTGGAAGCATAATTGCAAGGAAGGGCAGTACTCTTCTGCTAAGGTTCATCGTTCTGTTAAAGTAAAGCTTAAGGAAGGTATTGCAGAGGCACTGTCTGCAGATGATTATGATATTGTTGTCGATGAATTGAATGGTCTTGTTCCCGAAGTTAAAGAAGGAATGTAATATGCAGAAAGATTGGTATCAAGACTTAAATGAATATATTCGTTTGGGTGAACCCAAGCTGGAAGAAAAA
>CAMGAZ010000303.1 GCA_946008205.1 uncultured Clostridium sp.
AAACATTTTCTATGCTTCTATTTAAAATAAGAGTTTCTAATTTTATATTTTTTGTATTTTCAATGTTCTTATCTTTTATATACAATATATCGCAATTGTTTACCATACTTTTTGTAATAACTTTATTTAACTGTGCCTGACTTTTCGAATCGGTAATTATTTCAATAAAAGGCATATTCCCTCTCCTTTATTCATTAACTTTAGTTCTATCTTTGTAATGATATTAAATCACTTACCATACATATCTCATACTCTTGCTTTTGAATATTATGAATTATGTTTTCTATACTGTCGGCAGTATATTTCCCATTATTATGTAACAAAATTATGCTTCCTGGTACCAAGCCTTCATTTATTCTCTCACACATTTCCTCACTATTTAAGCCGTTGTAGTCCAAAGAGTCTAAATTCCACTGTACAGTGACGAGTCTTTGATTTCTAGCCTCTTTTACTATTGCATTGTTGCATTCTCCATATGGCGCTCTAAAAACTTTAAGTTTGGCATTCGTTAATTTTTCTATTTCTTTTGTACAGCTCTCTATTTCTTCTTTTATTTCATCTTTATTTTTATTTTTTAAGTTAGCATAATGATATGAAAGATTGCCAATCTCATTTCCATTGTCTACAATCTTTTTTACTTTATCTGGATACTTGATGGCAAATTCCCCTGTTACGAAAAAAGTAGCTTTTACTTTCATTTTGGATAAAGAATCTATAATGCTTTCTATATTTTCTGCATTTTCACTACAATTTATACTAATTGCTACTTTTTTTATTTCTGTTTCCACTTTATATATTGGAAGTGAACTTAAGCTTCCTGTAGAAGTTTCTATTGTAGAATATTCCTTATTGTTTGC
This sequence comes from uncultured Clostridium sp., assembly GCA_946008205.1. Taxonomy (GTDB): domain Bacteria; phylum Bacillota; class Clostridia; order TANB77; family CAG-508; genus CAG-245. Next base: position 858 of record CAMGAZ010000303.1, read on the forward strand.
AAGCATTGACATAGCTAATAGCATTATTACTGTAACCATTGATATTAAATATGAATTTATTTTTTTCTTATTAAAAACTAGAAACATATATACGCCTCCAAAATTTCCTTATTGGTTAATCTATATATATGTTTAATATTTGTTTTTATTCCTTACAATTTAAAGAAGCCATAGGATTACTATGACTTCATTTTGTTTTGTATATATTCAATTTCTTCTTTTGGGTCTAGCCTTAAGAATATTGGTTCTCCCTTTTCTATTACTTTCAAACATTCTATTGCTTTTCCATAATCTTTAATTGAATTATATTCTTTATATCTTTCTCCATCCATTCCTAATTGCTGTAATATTTTATTTGATGTATCTGTCATTGCAGGTTCTATCAATATTGCAACAATTCTTAGATTTTCTACTAAATGGCACATTACGGCTTTTAGCTTTTCTTTGTTTTCTTCTTTTGCAAGAACCCATGGTGCTGTCTCATCTATATATTTATTTGTTCTTGATATTATCTCCCATATAGAATCCATAGCATTTGAAAAATGTAAATTTTCCATGTTGTCTTCATATTCTTTTATTTTTTGTGCTACTGTTTCTTCTAGTTCTTTGTCAACATCGTTTATTTGCCCTGCATACTCTGGAACATTACCCTCAAAGTATTTGTTTATCATTCCTATTGTTCTATTTAAAAGATTTCCTAAATCATTGCATAAATCAAAATTATATCTATTAACAAAGTCCTCAGGTGTGAAAATAGCATCTTGCCCAAAAGGAAATTCTTTTAGTAAGAAGTATCTTGTAGCATCTAGTCCATATCTTTCTACTAGCATTTCAGGATATACTACATTCCCCTTCGATTTAGACATTTTTCCATCTTTCATCATTAAAAATCCATGTGCATATAGCTTTTTAGGCAATGGTAAGTCTAATGCCATTAAAAATATTGGCCAATAAATTCCATGGAATCTGATTATATCTTTTCCTACTATTTGAAGGTCTGCAGGCCAGTATTTCTTAAATAGTGTATCATCATCTGACATATACCCCAATGATGTTATGTAGTTTGTTAAAGCATCTAACCATACATAAACTACATGTTTAGGGTCTTTTGGTACTTTTATTCCCCAATCAAAAGAAGTTCTTGTAACACATAAATCTTCTAAGCCTGGTTTTATAAAGTTATTAAATAATTCATTTTTTCTGGATTCTGGTTGTATAAAATCTGGATTTTCTTCATAAAATTTTTCTAATCTTTTTTGATATTTTTTCATGTTAAAGAAGTATGATTCTTCTCTCATTTTCTTTACTTCTCTACCACAATCTGGACATTTGCCATCTACTAATTGTGTTTCTGTAAAGTATGTTTCACATGGCATGCAATACCATCCTTCATACTCTCCTTTATAGATGTCTCCTTGTTCCATAAATCTATCGAATATTTTTTCTACAACTTTGGTATGTCTTTCTTCAGTAGTTCTTATGAAATCATCATACTGAATATCCATCATTTTCCACAAAGCTTTAGCTTGTTCTGCAATATCATCAACATGTTGTTGAGGAGTTAACCCTCTTTTTATAGCAACTTGTTCAATTTTTTGGCCATGCTCATCAAGACCTGTTAGCATTCGTGCATCATATCCTCTTTGTTTTTTATACTTTTTTACAGTATCTGCAAGCACTGTTGTATAAGCAGTTCCTAAATGAAACTTACCGCTTGGATAATAAATAGGTGTTGTAACATAAAATGTTTTATTTTCCATAAAAGGACATTTGTTTATTCTTTGAAAAGCATAAT
>CAMGAZ010000304.1 GCA_946008205.1 uncultured Clostridium sp.
TTTCCTGTTCTGTAATAACGTTAGTTGTTGCAGGAACCTCAACATCACGCTTTTCCGTTCTCGTCGCCGTTACAACCATCTGGTCCAGCGTATACTCCTGCAGCTCTTCGGCAAAAGCAGCTGCACTACTGCATAAAACAGTACCGGTAATGAGGGCTGTCATCAGCATGCCCTTGGAAAAATTTGACTTCATGTTTTACTCATACTCCTTAAAAATATTTATTGCAAAAGCCTTGCGTATCCAAATTCCTATGGTCATATACAAAGTGCTCAGCAATATACGAAATAAATTTTCTGCATATAATCGTTCGTATTGCAATATATTATTTTATACTTATACTCTTTCGTATTACTTCTAGCATAAGTAAAAGCGGCGGTTTGAATAAAGCACCGCCTTAATGCTTTATATTAGAAAGTGTAGGTATAAGTCAGTCTGATATTTCTCGGCAAAGAATAATATCTGGTTGAATTAGCATTAGACCAGTTGCCTACAAGATCTTTTCTGTTTAAAATATTCTCACATACTAAATCAATTCTATGGTCTTTAGATAATTGATAGCTAGTATAAAGGTTCAGAGGTAATCTATCTTTCCAACCACCAGCTCTATCGGCAGTCATACTACCTGCTAACGAAGCAGTAAAATCGCGATTATTATACTTCAAGCTAGCGGTATATTGTTCTCTGGCAAATTTTCTTGTCCATTTTCCAGCATCTCTAGATTTAGGATTAGAAATATCAGTTCCCAAAGAATAGGAGAAATGCTCTCCTACATTTTTTTCATAATTAACTTCCAAGCCTAAATTTTCAAAAGGACTGTTAATAGCTTGGTTAACACCATCACTATCTGCTTTATAACTCCATGCATCCATATCAATGTAATAGATTGCTGTTTTAAACATACTTGAGTTGCTTGCTTTTTTATAACCTAACTCATAAGTCCAGCCCTCTTCAGGTTTTAATTCCGGATTCGGCTTAAATTCCACCGAACCGCTGCCATATAAAGAAGTAAAGTTCGGCATTTTAAATGCTTTAGCTGCATTCAGATAAATACTACTATTTTGATCCAATTTTTTTATCAATGAGAATTCAGGGGTAAATGCATTGTAATTATCATTCGCTTTTAAGAATTGTTCTCTAGCACCAATTGTAGCCGTAAAATCATTGCCTAAATCTCTAGTAGCCTGAACAAAAAAAGCATACGTTTTTGCATCTTTATCTAACTTTTGATTAACGAGCTTTCCACCGCTATACGGATTATCGCATTTATAAGTCTGTTGTTCTAATGTAGTACCGACAATGATATCTGCTACTTTTGTATTAAACTCTTTCTGTAAGTCTAAGCCAAGTGTATCAAAAGTAATGTGTTCAATTTTCCATTTAGAAGCTGTACCCTTTTTAATCTTATAAGTATTATTATGTCTGTCGCTTCTATTGTAATACAAATTACCTTTCAAAGCGCCATCATTATACTGTATTCTGGCAAAGTCTTCTTTATATTTAAAGCTAGAGTCCTCTTTTAATGTTTTCCATGTAGCAGTATCATATTGGTTAAATTGGTAATCGTTATCTGTATGCTGATGACTTACAGTCCATTTATCATCAAATTTATACTTCCACATAACCGAGGATTTTTTTCCGTCGTTCATAGCTCTACCATTGCTGGCATAACCTTTTAATTCATCACCTTGTTCCAAGTTTGCAACAATACCTAATTTGCCTAATCCTAAGGAAATACCCTCTCTGGTCTTGCCATACTCAGCTTTGCTTAAAGATATACTATTTTGCATTTGCTTTTTAGTAATGATATTAATTACACCGGAAGATGCCTCACTGCCATACAAAACAGAAGACGCACCTTTAACAATTTCAATTCTTTCAACAGCTTCTACGGGTAACGTATTCAAAAAATAAACATTATTCATATTGATAGGTGCACCATCAATCATTACCAATGTACCTTTATCATTGCCACGGATCAATATTTTCGCAGACATACCACCCCAAGCCTGACCATTAGCGCCATATCCATAAGATGTAATACCATTTGCTAATTTTAATCCATCATATAAGTTAGTTGCTCCTGATTGAGTAAGTTCTTTTTCTGTTATGACCTTTACTGATGCAGGTGTATCAACGTCATCTTTTTCAGTTCTTTGCGCAGTTACTACCATCTGATCTAAAGAATACTCCTGCAGCTCTTCGGCAAAAGAAGCTACACTACTGCATAAAACAGTACTGGTAACGAGGGCTGTCATCAGCATGTCCTTGGAAAAATTTGACTTCATGTTTTACTCATACTCCTTAAAAATATTTATTTTGACCACCCTTCCCCCGTCCAGTCTTGTATGGCCACGAGCTACTAAGTGCATCAAGCAAAATTGTAAGCTATACAGCAATATAGCTATAAAAAATGCGCCCTTGCTTTTATAATCAGCAAAAGCGCAAGTTGCTCTTCTGATAGTATATAAGAAAAGCTCTAATAAAATTATAATTGTTTAGAACTTCTTCTTACTTACAAATAGTATACTATATAAATTGTTTTGACGCAATATATATTCCTATTTATTATTAAATTCGATTAGGAAATTTTTCTTTCAACCACAAAAACAGTATCGGCAGCACCAACAGCGTAAA
>CAMGAZ010000305.1 GCA_946008205.1 uncultured Clostridium sp.
CTCTTTTACTGCTTTTATCCATTCCGGAACATCATCAGTTTCTTCTGCGAGACTATATATAAGTTTATCTGCTGGTTCTTCTTCTTTCTTATCTAAAGAAAAATCTACTCTATTACGAACACAGATAACTGATAATTTTGATTCTATTTCTTCAAGAGAATAAGTATCTATATGAGAAACCACATCAGCTTTATCTTCATCAGAAAGCATATAGAATTGGTCTATCATCTTCTGCTTTTCAGCTTTTTCAGCCTTAGCCTTAAATTCTCTTAATTCTTTAACCTCTTCCGCAAGAGTAGAAAAATCAGTAGTAAGCTGAGAGAACTTGTTATTAAGTTCTACATATTCTGGAATTTCATCTAAAGAATATTCCTTTTTCTGAGGCTCTTCTTCTTTAGGTTCTTCTTCCTTCTTTTCAGGCTCTTCTTCCTTTTTTTCTTCTTCTTTTGGTTCAGGCTTTTTTTCTTCCTTATCTTCCACTTTAAAGTCTTGCGCCGGCTCAGGTTTTTCTTCCTTAGGCTGGTCTATAAACTCCTTAGCTGGAGTAGGATCTTCTATCTGGCTAAATTCTTCAGCCGGCTTCTTATCCTTTTCAGAATCCATTGGGTTTCCTCCTTCTCCAAAAATTTTCTTTACTTCATTGACCATAGAGAAAAGAGTCTCCTTGAAACCCTCATCTAATGAGAATGAAGCCTTAATCTGAGCGCCTTCAAAACATGGTTCAAAATCCTCGCCCAAAATACAGAGTTTAGAAATGATGGCTTTATTTATAATAAAGAATTGCGGCTCTCCATTCGCATCTCTCTCCCACTGTCCTTCCATGGTCGCGCCATCCAGTTCCATAGACTGATTATTTCCACGCTCTATAATTCTTTGGGATTCTGGATATGCACCTGTCCAGATATACCCCTCAGTCACTAAATATTCACGCTCTATGTGATTATCATCAATAAATTTCTGAAACCAAATTCGAGCATTTATATCAACAAAGCCATAAGGCTTCGTATCTTCTGTAATTGTAAATTTACCATCTGAAATTTTAATAGTTTTATTATGTTCTTCATAATCCTCGTTGGATTCGTTAAAAACTCCTACAATAGGACAACCGCGAAGAGAAGGCGCCAGTTCATTGCGCGCAACTTCTTTAGTGATTACGGAGCCATTACGATTAGGTTTGTCAGAAACATAACAAACTTTAATCTGACATTTAGATATTTGTGGATTTGGAGTATTCTCAAGATTGATAAATTCACATTGAGCATCTTTTGGAACACTTAAATGCATCTTATCCTCCTATTAACTCATGCCTTCCCGATTTTGTATAGTTTTTTCTGATTTTTGGTCATCGGGAAGTTCAGGACGACCGCCTTTACTTTCCTCAGAATCTACCACTTTAGTAGTTTTCTTTGTAGTAGTTTGGGAAGTATTTTTCTTGGTAGCCGCATTAATTTCTTGAGATTCTACCTTGCCACTCATAGTGTTACTACTCATTGGTGGTATCATAATATCAGAAAGATGTAAAACTTGATTTTCAAATGTTGCCATTGCCAAAATTTCACTCTGAGAATGTCCAAGCGCAATTTGCGGCAACATCTTAGAATAACCAATTTGTACTTGGTCCTTATATAATTTTGACAGTTCTTTGTAATTAAATTGTGTTGTTTCAAGCATTCTAAAGTTAAAATGATATTTCTTATTTTTACTTGATATAAGTTTTAAAATTCTATCAAAGAAAGCTTGAAAAGTTAATACAAGAGTACGAATAGTTGCTTCATCTACCAAAGTAGACTTCTCAAGTGCTATATTACCATCTGAGTTAAATAAATTTTTCGCAAAACCGAACTCATTATATACCGCGCGCTCCACCTTCTCCAAATCGTCAGAGGTAGTCGCAGTATTAGAGTCTGATAAATTTATTGCATCAGTATCAGCAAAAGTTGTTAATACATCAACACCTATAGAATTTCTTAGCATTGTAACTGCATTATTATGTAAGTCTCTTGCTTCTTCAACGTCAAATATTAAATCACCATTCTTATCAGTTGGTAACTTTTGAATAATAATCTTTAAAAGACGTTGCATCATTTTCTTTCTATCTAAATCTTGTGCCTCTGCTAAATTAATAATTGCCGGAATTGCATTGGCTAAAATAGGCATATCACTGCCGCCAAGATTTAACTTAAAAGCAAAGTCAGGATCAAGCATATACCATCCAGAGGTATCACCGCTATAATCAGGTTTTAATTTACCATTCTTATACATTACATATGCTTTAGAAAACTCTTCGGGAAATGCTTTTAAAACACGCAGCCTATACTGGATATCAGTAAACTTATCATCAAAATATCTCATGTTAAATTCAACTACTGGAATTGAATTTCTCATGTACCGAGTTCTACAATACTCTATAGGTAGCTCTTGTATACTTAAATGAGTATTAGCTTTAAGAATATACCCATAATAACAACCATTTTTAATTACTTTAAGTGCCAAATCATTACACTGAAGTTTTAAATGAGAATTATCAAAAAATTCTAATAAGTTAGCAAATTCTTTTAGAACCTTATCTTCATTGATTTTATCAGAATCGTTTATGTAAGGCACTAAATACCAATCATATCTATAT
>CAMGAZ010000306.1 GCA_946008205.1 uncultured Clostridium sp.
GGATTGATATGCGTGAAATGCTAAAATTTTATCTTTTTTATTATAATATCTTTTTGTATCTTGCATTTCTTCATAAGCTGAATCTGAATCACAATTTATTCCTGTAACAAAATATTCTTTTTCTGTTTTATCTGAATTTCTTGCATAATCAATTACATTTTGCAAGTCATCTACCAACATTTCATATTTCTGATTAAATTCAATTTTCGTTTTATTTTCATCTTTAGCATAACTTATAACATGATCCATTCTTTTAACAACTTTCCATATTTTTGTTACTGCCAAATTACCACCTCCTATAAAAATTTATCTTTTACTTCTTCTGCAAATTTGTGCCAAATATCTGCTTCACTCTTATAATAATCTTTATCTATTTTATCTGTTTGATTTGCTTTCTTTGCTATTTGATTAAGATTAACTCCTATTTTAGAAAGCTGTTTCATTATCACATAAAATTCTTTGCCAGGCTTTTCTTTTATTTGTTCATTCATTAACAATCTTCTAAAATATTCTCCATAAGAAAGATTACATCTTTGGCAATCTTCAATTAGTTTTTCATTCTCAATTTCATTAAGCATTATATCTTTTCTTATATATCTTTTTCTCAAATCTCTCCCTCCTGTTTTACTCATTTAAAAATGGGGATTGGGGTAACCCCATAGAATAGAATTTTGAAACACGATATTTTCGTGTGAACAAATTCAGTGCTTGCTAGGACAAGAAATCCATTTTTTCCATTTTTAAATGTACCTATATTGGTACTCTATTTTGTTCCTTTTTCATTTTATATCTGTCAATTTCTTGCCTATTTTTTAACCCTATGCTGTAACATAAGTAATCATTTATGTCTTTACCATAAGGAGCAGGAATATCATAAACATTGTACTTATCAAGTGCATATAGCATTGCTTTTGTTGCATTTCTTCCTGCTATATCATTATCAAAATGTAATACAATATCTTTTATATTTGCGTTTTTATTTAAAAAGTTTTGTACTGCTATTGGTACTTTACTTTGTTCTATATTAGAACTTGGTTGATACACTCCTGCAAGTGATAAAAGATTTTGATTTGTATAATCATATCCCTTATTTTTTAATAATGTTGCATAAGATAATAAATCTATACTGCTTTCAAATATATGTAATGAATTACATTCTTCTGCTCCTAACATTCTAAAAGAATACTCTTTTGAACTCCCCTTTGCATCTCTCATTATTCTTTTTTCATTTGTACTTCTGCACCCTGCATATTTGATATTGTTATCATTATCGTACCCTAAAAATACTGCATTATTGGTTTTATTTTCTTGATAAATAATCTTTTTATTTATGCAATCATTTATTATTTCTTCATCAATTACTCTGTATTATAGATACTCTATAACTTGTTTATTGGTACTCGCTTTTTCTGGAATTACTATTGTTTTAGGTGCGTTTTCATTACTATATTGAGGTCTAATATATGTATCTATATTTCTATTTAATACACTTGAAACTGCCTCTTGTAATGTCATATTTTCTACTTTAATAAGATAATCAACTGCTGACTTTCCTGCTTGATGTGTTGAAAATCTATGCCATAATCCATTACTTATAATGACACTATCATGACTTTTTAAGGAATATGTATTAGTACCTTTTCTTACAAGTTCTGATGGATTATTGTTCATAAAATAAGTTAGTAAATCAATTTCTTTTGCTTGTTTTACAACTTCTTTTGGTACAAATTCAGGCATAATTTTGCACCTCCTTTTTCTTATCTTGCATCTTGATTTCGCTCTTTTTTGACCTCATTATCTCTAATAAGGTCTATCGTATCATCTATTGAAAATTCTAAAGCCTCTCTTAAACTACCATCATTAGATAGCCAATCATCATAGCATTCTTGTAATATATGTTCCCTTTTAAGTAATGTTTTAAGTTCGAATTTTGAATAATCTTTATCGTATGCTAAATAATCTTGTATCGTTTGCATACATGTTATTTTATAACTATTGTCTATTATTTGTTCTGCAGGTAGTCCCTTTAAACTATCTTTAAAATCTGTTAATTCCCTTTCTAATTTTTTAATTAACTTATTTTTTAATTCTTCATTTTCCATAATTTATCACACTCTGTTTCATTATGATGTAGTTTAAGTATTGCTTATTGTTGTTGATCTCTTATATGTTTTGGTTCTTTTTCTTCTAAAAATGTTCTTACATTTTGGTATTTATACTTTAGTTCTGATATCTTTTTATTTAATGTTTGATAGTCTTCTCTATCTTTTAATGCTTGTGCTTTATGAACTTCTAAATACTCTAAAAAACCTTCTTCATAATTATCAAAAAAATTACCTGCGATTTCTTCCATACCTTTATTCTCCTATTTCCATCAATATTTTTTTACTATCAACTATTCCTAATTTGTAATAATGTTTACAAAGTAAGTCAGTTTCATTACCAATGGCAAGTTCAAATTTATTTAATTTATCAATTATTTGGTTTAACTTTTCTTCATCTTTAACTACTTTTTTAATCAAATAAATTAATTCTTCTTCTACTTTTAATGACTCTGTAAATTTACCATCAAGATTCTTTTTCTTTAATAGCATTGTTTCAAAATCATCACTTATTGAATCATAT
>CAMGAZ010000307.1 GCA_946008205.1 uncultured Clostridium sp.
AACCTATTTAAGGTAAAAACAATATTAAGCTTATGTGTAATTATAACAACTTGTATATTAACATTTAGAGGAATAATAAGTGTAGAAGCATTTATGGCAATAGCAGGCTCTATAATTACATACTATTTTACCAAAAAAGAAAATAACGAGGAGGAAAAGTAGTTATGAACATAATTGAGACAAACTTAGAATTTAAAGCTATGGATACAAGAACTAAAACAGAACGAATAATGTTACATCATGCAGACGCGAAAAATTGCAGTGCAGAAGACATACATAGATGGCATCTAAACAATGGTTGGGCCGGTGCAGGATATCACTTCTTAGTTAGAAAAGATGGCTCTATTTATAGATTAAGACCAGAATATAAAGTTGGAGCTCATGCATACGGCTCAAACTATAATTCGATAGGAATATGTTTTGAAGGAAATTACATGGGCGAGGATATGCCAGAAGCTCAAAAGCAATCTGGTAAAGAATTAGTAGCATACTTAAAGAATAAATACGGAATAAAAGTTGTACAAGCCCATAGAGATGTATGTGCTACAAGTTGTCCAGGCGACAAGTTTCCATTTACTGAGATAGCAAATGAAGAGAATGCTGCAGAGACTGCAGAGAACACTGCAGAAAATTCTATAGGAAATGCAGAAGGAACAATAGCTAATATACAAATAGCATTAAATGAAAGATACGGACTAAATATAGCAGTAGACAATATATATGGTAATGAAACAAGAAAAGCTTTAGTTAAAGCTTTACAAATAGAATTAAATAGACAATTTAATGCTGGTTTAGTAGTTGATGGAATATTCGGAAATGCTACATATAGTGCTTGCATAAATGTTAGAAAAGGTGCAGAAGGAAATATCACTTGGTTAATTCAAGCAATGCTAGTTTGTCATGGCTTTAATATTAATGTAGATGCTATATTCGGAGCAGATACAGAAAGCAAAGTTATAGCATTTCAAAAAAGAAATGAACTTGCTATAGATAGTATTTGTGGCAAGAACACTTTTAATAAATTATTCAAATAAAATTACGAGGTAAGTGATAATTTCGCTTACCTCTTTTTTTATGCTCAAAATAGCTATTTTTGAGACAACAAACTATATGTCTAACGTATAAAAATGTCTTAAAATCGATTGTAGTGCGTCGATTTTTGCTTGATATTTCAAGAAAAATAAGAATTTGCAATTCATGGTAAAATATGGTATAATATGATATAATGTTACAAAAAAATTACAAAATTGTTAAATTTAGTATAAATATATTTACTTTTTGTAGAAAATTGTATTAAAATTATTAAAAACATACCTAAATATGACAATATTTTTAATTTCATTGATTTATACTTCTTATAAAGGAGTGAATGGTATGCTTGTTAGAAAGGGGGCAAAGATTATGACAAATGTTTTAACAAATGCGGATAACATAATTGGAACTTATGAATAAAATAAAAGTAATGAAAGCAAAGAAATTTCAAAATCTGAATTATTTTTATTGTATTTAAAAATTAGAGACGTCATAAACGATGAAGAAGCCCAACAGTTGATGAAAGAATACATAATAAAAGACAAAACTATAAATTCGGGTAGGGCTACTATTAAGGGCACAAGGGTAACTCCAGAAGATATAGGAAGAATACTATTAAAAAAAGAAAATATGGAAGTAAAAGATATAATGGAGGAATATCCTAGTTTAGAAAATGAAGAACAAGTATTAGCAGGACTAATGTACTATGTTAGAAAAAATGTATCTTTTATAAATATATTGTTTGCAAAATGAAATTTTTATTAGATGAGAATGTGCCAAATTTTTATAAAAAAGAATTAGAGAAATATGGATATACAGATATCAAAAGAATAAATGATTTTGGGAAAGGTCTTCCTGATAATAAAGTTTTTGAAATAGCTGTAAAAGAAAAAAGAACACTAATAACAATAGATACAGATTTCCATGCATTCAAAAAAGAGTCACACTACGGCATTATATCTTTAAGTGGAAAACTATTAAATCCAATAGGGGCAATAACAGCAACATTAAGGCAATTAGAAAGAGATACAACCTTATCAGAATATATTTTTAAAGATGCCTTTTTAAGACTTACCAGTCAGTATTTTGAGATTGGGTATAAGAAAAAAGGAAAATATAAAGAAGTGAAGCGTAAATATAAATATAATAAAGACTAGCAATAGTCTTTTTATTTTACACGTTTCGACAGCATTTTTAACAAAAAAATGTTAACATAAGATAAGGAGGGACAAGCTATGAATGAAGTAAAGAAGCTTGAACTAATGATAAAAAATGAGAGTACATATGAAGAGATAATAGAGCAGAGTAAGAGAATAGATGAATACATAAACAAAATCGTGAGAGACTTATTATAGTCTCTCATGTTTCACTTGATATTTTTACTTGTATGTGCTAAAATGTTTTTGACAACTTTTTGACAACTTTTCAGGTAGAAAACATGAACTAAGTAGACAAAATAGACAACCCAAGAAACAAAAATAAAAGTTGTCAAAAACTTAGAAAAGCAACAAAAACGCTTAATAATGCCACTATAGCTCAGTTGGTAGAGCGACGGATTCGTAACCCGTAGGTCAGCAG
>CAMGAZ010000308.1 GCA_946008205.1 uncultured Clostridium sp.
TATCGGGCATTGTACTGCACTCAAGAAAGAATATCTTAATGAAAAGGTGTAACTATGAGAAGAATTAGAAAAGTATTCTCCGAAGAAATATAGCGGCGCGCAACTAAAAATAAATCTCAAAAATATCATGTCTTATATTTTTCTCATATAAGGCATTTTTATGATAAAATAACTAAAAAAATAAAGGTTTCTGAGACTCATTTTTAGTTGCCCTCTCATTTAAATAATATTATATAACTAATAGAATAAAAGGATATATTATATGAAAATTTTACCAGTTATTTTTTATATTTTGAAAGTAATGTCAGTTATGTCTATAACCGTTTTTATAGTACTTTTCTTTAGTACAATAACATCTTATTTATTAGATAAATGTGAAAAACGCTATATAAAGATGCCAGCTTCTCAGATAATATCTTATATTTCTCTCGCGCCAGATAAATATGAAATATGTGAAGGTAAAGTGATTCGTGGCTCTTTAGTATTATTCCCTAATAGTTTTATAGGTTATATTAAAATGCTACTGTTTAAACATAGATTAGAAAAGAAGAAAGCCAATACCTTAAACAAAAAAGAATATGAAAGATATTTAAAAATAGTATTAGACGATGTAGAAAATCTTAAAAAGCAAAACACAGAGATAGTTCAAAGAATTTGTAAGCCGCCAGTAGATCCTATCGCAGCTTATTTTGACAATAAAAACTCATAAAATTTTTTGCTGCGCGCTGGCCTTTCTTTTTCTGTTTGCTATTGCATTTTTACAGTATTTCACTGTTGATTTGACAAACAAAAAATTTATGTTATAATTTTCTTACAGAAAAACAAAAACAAAAAAGCCAAAAGTGTGTGGAGGATTAAAGGGGAAGACCTAGATAATATAATATATATAAATATTATAATATTATATATAAATATAATAAAATAATATAACCAAGGCGCGCAGCGCCTTTGATACATATAATGTTTACTCCTTAAAAGAGTTATCTTTAATTAGATAACTCTTTTTCTATTTATATTTCCGACTTTCAAATTCTCAAAAAAAATTTGTTATAATATATATATAAGTTAAAGGAAGGAAAAAAGAAAAGAGGGAATTTAATATGATAGCACCTTCATATCAGAAAAATTATACAATAGAAAGTGAACCATTTAAGAAAAACGGAAAAAATTACGTAAAGATTAGACATAATAGAACTGGCAATACAAGAGATGCAAGGTGGTACACTGAATTAGAATATGCAAAAGCATATCCAAAGGAGAAATGCGCTTTTACTATGTCTGCTGGGGCGGCGCATAAAGTACATGACGTCTTAGGATTTGGCGGACCAAAGGATACTATTCGTATTTATTGCGGCTCTTGCGCCAAGGATTTGACTTTTGAGCCGCTCAAATCTAGTCACGCGCGCTTTCATAAACTTTGGGGTTGGTATATACCTTATGGTGAAGAAGACCCAATGGAAGGAAAGGGCGTCGTTTCAATAGATTTACCTTGGAGCTTCATAGGTAATGAAGATGGCACTTTAAAAAGTGACAAGCACGTTACTGATATGATAGATAGTATGAAAAAAGCTGTATTACAGCAGCTTAGATTGGAGCATTTCTAATGTTTGAGCTTATATATCCACTATTTGGCGCGCTGGCTGCCGCGATATTGTATTTTGGAATAGTTTATTGCGCAATAGAAAGGAATGAAAAATGGGATTAATAATTACATATGCTTTTATAGTTATCTTAGGATTATTGCTTATGAATTTTTGTCGTATCATTGCAGATATATTTGAGTATGGAGAGGAGATAAATGCTAGTATTCTTATATCTATTATTATGTCTGTGTTTATTATGTTTACTATTTTCAAAATGATAGGTGAGGTGACTAATGTTTAGCGCGCTGCTGTTCTTTGTTGCTCTTGTATGTTTAATAGGTTTCTTACTTTACCAGATAATTGTGCAGGAAGATCTTTTTAATAAGGTCTGTATCTTTATATTAGAGTGTATACTTTTATATATTGTGAGTAGATGTTTAGTGGGGTAATAGTATGTCTTTTATAATTATTCTTAATGCAATTATGATGTTGCTCTTATTACTTGGTATAGCCTTTTTGATTTTTGCTTTTATATATGATATTGTTTACTATGACCATATATTAAAACTGATTTTTGATTTAGTGTTTGCAGTTATCTTTGCTCTTGCATTTTATGTATTAGGCAACGCTACATTTCATTTATTATTTTAACTTTTTCAAATTTTTTAAAAAACTTGTTATAATATTTGTATAAAATAAATTAATAATTAAAGGAAGGCTTATGACAGAATGATTGACAACAATACTTTAGAGGAACAGATTGAGCTTGTAGATAAATACATCTCATTCTATGAGCAGGATTTTATGGGCGCAGAAAGTTACTTAAAAAACTTTTGGAAGAAATCTGATTTTATTCAGCTCTTGCTTGGACCCAGTATGTATAAAGAATATCCTAATTTTATAATTAATGCAAATTCAGCAAGTCTTGATTATAATATGACTCAGCTTTTAGATAATAATAAGTTTGTTTCTTTTGGAGATATTAATACTTTAGAAACAGGATTTGCATTTATTAGAAATGGTAT
>CAMGAZ010000309.1 GCA_946008205.1 uncultured Clostridium sp.
CTTATGTATATTGATATGGACTTTACTAAATAATAAATTACTGCAATGCATGACGCAATAGATGTTATAAGTAAGTATTTCTCATTATACAAAATGTACATATACAATAATACTAATGTTACAATCGCTACACATAACATTTCTATTCCTATAATTGCAAATTTTCCGCTATCCTTGTTATAAGAATATTCAAACAGTATTATTGCTATGGCTAATATTGCTATACTAAAAACTTTTAAGTCCGTCACATATGCTACGCTTTCTATGTTTATAAATCCAACTCCCAATGATACAAAGTATAGTATAACAAAGATACCTATAAGAATATTCATAAACATATTTTTGTAAATTCCTCTCTTTTTATCTTTTGGCATCTTACTAGCTTCTTCTATCTGCTGAGATATTTTCTCTTTATCTAATGTTTCTACTTTTTTCTTTTTTTCTTTGACCGGAACTTCCTTTATTTCTTCAACCTTATCCACATTTTCCAGTTGTTCTGCTATTATTTGTTTTATTTTTTCGTCAGTCTTTTTAGCTTTTTTAGTTTGTTTTGCTTTTTCTATTTTCTTTGTATCATTATTACTTGCTGACTTAGTCGTTTTACCTTTACTACTTTTTTTGCTAGTTGTAGACTTATTGTTAGCCTTCGTTTCCGATTTATTGCTAGTTTTTTTTGTAGTGCTTTTCGTCACAACTTTTTTTGTTGTAGTTTTTGGGGTTGTAGATTTTTTAGTTGTAGCTTTTGGGGTTGTAGATTTTTTAGTTGTAGCTTTTGTGGTTGTACCTTTTTTTGCTGTACTTGTTTTGGTAGATGTTCGTTTTGTTTCCTCTTTTTTATCTGCCATTTTTATTTTCCCTCCTAATACAGATTATAACAAATTTTATATAACATTTTCAAGAATTGGGTCCATTATTCCTCTAATTCATATATAATATTTCCTGACATAACAATCCCTGCTGTTTCTGTCCTTAAAATTCTTTTTCCAAGTGATACAAATACTGCATTTTTTTCTTTTAGAACATCTATCTCTTTTTCTGATATTCCCCCTTCTGGGCCTATAACTATAGCAATATTATATTCTTTCTCTTGTTTTTTTAATTTATTTAATTCATTTTTTAGCATATTATGTTCTTCATTTTCATATGCAACTAAAACTCTATCGAATTTTGATTCTTCAATTTCTTTTATCTTTATTATTTTTTCTACATTAGGTATACAGTCTCTCATAGATTGCTTTGATGCTATTTCCGCTATTTTTTGCCATCTCTCTAATTTTTTGTTTGCCACCTTATCATCCAATTTTACAACTGTTCTTTCCATTATAACAGGTACAATATTTTTTACTCCAATTTCTGTACACTTTTGTATTATAAGCTCCATTTTTTCGAATTTTGGTATTCCTTGAAATAACGTTATATGCACATTTGACTCTGTAGTTGTTTCTATTTTTTCTTTTATCGCACATTCAACACAATCTTTAGAAATATTTGTTATTATTGCAAGATAATTCTCTCCAGTATCTTGATTGCACAATTTTATTTCATCATTTTTTCTCATTCTTAGCACATTGGCAATATGATTTACATCTTCTCCTATTACTTTAATCGTATTATTTTCTATTTGATTTTGTTTCACGAAAAATTTAGACATATTTTTTCCTCGTTCCTATATTTTAACAATTACAATTATAACAAAAAATAAAAAGTACTGCAAGGTATTAATCTTGTAGTACTAGTATTTATCCAAATATTCCTCTCTTTTTTACAGGTGGTTGTTCATTCATTGTCTTTGCAAGTTCAACTAATAAATCTCTTTGCTCTTTTGACAATCTTTTTGGAACTTGTACTTGCACTGTAAATATCAAATTGCCTCTATATCCTGAATTTATGTGGACAAATCCCTTATCTTTTATTGTAAATTTTGTACCAGTTTGCGTTCCTTCCGGAATTCTATATGTTGCTTTTGTTCCATCTACTAGAGGAACCTCTATATCGGCTCCTAAAGTGGCTTGAGTAAATGTAATTGGAATTTCACAATATACGTTGTCATCTTTTCTGGTGAATATACTATGTTTTTTAATTTTGACTGTTACGTATATGTCTCCATTTTCGCCACCATTTTTGCCAGGTTCTCCCTCTCCTCTTAAGACAACAGTTTGCCCATCATCTATTCCAGCTGGAATTTTTATATTAATTTTTGCCTGTTTTCTAACTGTTCCTTTACCTAAACAAGTGTTACAAACTTCTTTTATTACTTTTCCTGTTCCATGGCAGTTTGAACAAGTAGTTTGTACTCTCATCTGTCCTAGTAAAGTAGTCTGCATTCTCGCAACAGTTCCTTTACCTCCACAGACCGAACAAGTTTCAGGATGTGTTCCTGGTCTTGCCCCAGTTCCAGAACATGTAGTACATTTTTCGTTTCTTGTTATATTTATCTCTTTGTTAACTCCTGAATAAGCCTCTTCAAATGTTAGATTAACGTCATAATTTAAGTTTGCTCCTTTTGATGGACCATTCTGTGCTTTTGATGATCTACCTGTTCCAAATCCAAATAAGTCCCCTAAATCTCCAAATATATCTCCAAATCCATCGAAGCCAGAACCAGA
>CAMGAZ010000310.1 GCA_946008205.1 uncultured Clostridium sp.
AACTATATTTAATTATCAAATTTTTAAATTTCCATTAGTAAACATAACAATATTAAAAAGAATATAGAACTTTGATAATTTAATATGGGGATGTTTTGAAAAGCATTAGCCGAAGTGTAGTCCGAATTTGGCGACGTGAGTCGGCAAACTGAGGACGAAACTAAACGATAGCGACGTTTCAAATTTTTAATTTGCCAGTCGCAAACAGACCCATATTAAAAAGAATATAGAACTTTGATAATTTAATATGGGGATGTTTTGGATTTGACAAGATGTTCGGTTTAATCAGGTTGCGTGTTCGGGAGCTGTTCCCGATTATCAACGAGCAAAACAAATTAAATGCTACAGATAACGTTGTAGTTGCTGATTTCTCTAGAGCTGCTGCTCGTAGAGCTGCGTAGAGCTTAGCTCCGCATTCAGCCTCTCATAGTATTCCAACTTGCCGATGCTATGGGACAATTATGCAAGTTGCAGTATGATGATAGTAGTAGTCATATCAAGTTTACTACCGAAGGTTAGCTTTCCGTAAAAAAGCTTTGATTAAGGTTCAGGTTTAGTGAGTTTCCTGCCTTGATTGAGATTAATAATTCGCTACACACGTAGAGATTTGCTTAGATCCATTTTGGACGTGGGTTCGATCCCCACCATCTCCACCATTAAATTATTTTTTACCTTATATAATTTAATCTAATTTATAATCCTTTATATACTTACTTAAATCTACATCTGGAAACATTTTCTTTAATTTAGGTAACCAAGATTGTTGTCTTAAACATATTAAAGGTATCAACAAATTTTTATCCTTATAATCAATTTCATCTTTAATATCTAATATTGTTATTAACGACATATGGTCATACTCAGCCTTATTCCATTTTGATATCGGAATATTATATTTTTTACAAATAGGAATAATCCGTTTTTCTAATGCTGATATTATATTAAACATTTCTTTTCGTTCTTGCTCATTCATATATTTGTACAAATTTGTTAAATCATGGCTATTTACCAAAGCTGATAATACCCAATCATGACCATACGGTTCTGTAGCATCTAGAAAGCTTGTTCCTTTTTTCCTCAAATCAACAATATTTATTCTCTTTGTTTTTTCATCAAACAAAAAATTCTCAGGAGAAGAAGCATCTATTCTATACCCTTTTGAATTGATAAATGCGACATCTGAAACAAAATTCTCTAATGTTTCATCTGGTAATGATGAATATTTTTTTAATAACATTAAATATTCATCTTTATCTTCCATATTTACTGTATACATTTTCTTTCCTGTAACAAACTTTGAAATTGTAACTTGTGGCTTGGCAGAATTTATAGCTATAGGTTGTCCAAAACTCCTACCCTCAAAAATATCTGCAACAGGCTCAAAAACATTATTACAAGAAGTTTCACCACCAGCTAATCTTAATACATAATTATCACTAATTTTATAAACATCAGCTTCTGCACCTCCACCTATAAAATTCTCAGGTGTAATCTTCTTTGAAATATCCGAAACTACATCTCGCCAATTTTCTTGATTAACTTTAGAATGAACTAATGCTTTATTTATATTGGCAAATTGTTCTAACCCAGACATATTTGTTTCAACATTTTCTACCCCTTTAGTTATTCCACCTGCTAAAAATTTTACATTAGAATTTGATAAATTGGTTGAAACTTTATTTAATAATTGAGTATTAATATTCTTAAAATTAACTTTAGGCAAAATACGACCTTCTAAAAAAACAATCTACTATATTATATAAAATTTTTATTAACTAATAATTGACATAATTTTATATTTTTATACATATATTAATCTCTAATAGCCTCTTTACATAGATAAATTAACCGTTTTAAAAATGTTAACATTTGTAACAAATTACTTAATCTTTGAAATTAGATAATTTGTATATACTTTATATGTATGTAAGATGTTATAACCAAAGGATTTAGTAATGGCAGATACAAGTGCATTATTAGCTCAATATTTATCTGTAAAATCTCAGATTGGATATTACCAACTTGAAGAAACCAAGTGGGCTAACTTGCATGAAAATATGGCAGCTAAATTATCCAGACAAACATCTGCAGAAGGTAAATGGGAATCTTCAAGTGACGCAGCAGAAGAAGCTTGTTTTGATGATAGTAAAGAAGTTAAAATCCAAAACAATGTAAGAAAACCTAAATCTACTACAATCAGTTCTGCAAGTGCTCAAAAAATTGCTATCAGTTATGCTAATTGGAAAGTACCACAATACGACCCAACAAAACTTGAAGAATACGCAGCTTTGGATATCGAATACGATATGATGCAAAGCACCTATGATACCTTGCTTGACGAATTAAATGCTCAAGCCGAATCACTCAAAACTCAATTGGGCAATGCGGCTAAAGATACCGGTATGCTCGACAGCTAAGGTATTTAACATTAATGATGCTATTGTCATTGGCCCTACACCACCAGGAACAGGAGAAAACGCTTCCACAAAATCTAAAATTTCATTTATATCATTAAAACCCGAAAAGTTAAGATCACCGGTTAATTTGCCGTTGGTATCTCTTGATATACCAACGTCAACCAAAACAGATTTATACTTAAC
>CAMGAZ010000311.1 GCA_946008205.1 uncultured Clostridium sp.
TTAATTTCTTTTGTATAAAACATCCTCCGCGCTAATGTTACGGAAACAAACCTGCCGGATTATCATATTTTGACACAGAGAATAAAAAATAAGCCCCGCGAAGGGGACGGAAACTTCGGTTTGCCACTATTAGTTACGCGAAGACCATAAAAAATAATCCCCGAGCAGGGGACGGCAACACATCTTCTTGACTGGTTAATCGTACTTCTTGATAAAAAAGCCCCAAGTAGGGGACGGAAACAGCCATATGTCATTGTAGATTCCAGTGATAGTGACAGAAAAAAATAAGCCCCGAGAAGGGGACGGCGTTAGCCTAAACAAAAATTACAGGAGGACAAGCCTATGACTATTTTGTACACACCTGCTGGAGATACTGATCCTATTCGTGCTGGTCACGATGGTGCTATCTTGCACATTATTAGAAAATATCATCCTAGAATGGTGAGAATTTTTCTAAGCAAGGATATGGTAGAAAAGGAAGAGAAAAGGAGTATTTATTCTAAAGCTATAAAATATAATGCTCCTGATTGTGAAATTGAATTTATAAAGACTGAAATTACAGAAGCACATTTGGTAGAAAATTTAATTCCTTTGGTAGAAGGATTTTTAGAGTTGCGTAAAGAGTATCCTAATGAGAAAGTTTTACTAAATCTCAGCTCTGGAACTCCTCAAATGAAAATGATAATGAGCTTATTAGCTACGGACTTTGAAAATATTATTCCAGTACAGGTTAATTCACCGGAACGGGGTTCTAATAGAGCTGCTTATGCGACGCAAGATGATGCTGATATTGATGAAATAATAAAGACAAACGAAGATAATAATGAAAATCGAACAGATCGTTGCGAGGAAGCTCCACTTTCATTATTATGGCGTTATAATATACGTCATAGGCTTATAAGTTTAATAGAAAACTATGAATATAGTGCTGCTTATGCACTTTATAATAAGAACTCAGCTATGTTTACTGATGTAACCGGGCAATTAATTAAGCACGCTGATTTACGAGCTAAATTACAAACAGAAAAAGCCTTTACCATTGGTAAAGACTTGGTTGATAAACAAGTTAGCAAAAATGAAAGAATCAATATGTTATATGAATTTTTTATGGTTATGTGGCTACGTCAAAAAAAGGGGGACTTGGCAGAGTTTGTTGTTAAATTAACACCATTCTTATTTGAATTATTGCTTTATTATTTTGAAACGCAAACAGATTTAAAACCTGCAAGATTTTGTACAAAAAAAGATAATATAAATGCGAGTTGGAAAATTAGTAGAGAGATGTTAGCTGATGTTTCTCCAGATACTTTACTTTATCTCGATACTATGGGAAAAGGCAATTTTAGAGACGGAACTAATCTTTCATTCTATAATATGCTAAAAATATTACATGCGTTAAATGAAAAAGCTCCTAAAGATAAACTTACTGTATTATTGAATTTATTAGATGAGTTAAGGTTAGTGGAAGATAATCATAGAAATGGCTTAGCTCATACGATAACTAATATTACCGAGGAAAGCTTGACTGCAATAGCTCCATACAAGACTTCAGATGAAATTATGGGGTTAGTTAGTAAGGTCTTCATGAAGATTACAGCTAAAGAGAAACTGAATATTAGCAACTTATACGATAATTTAAATATAAGAATTATTGCTAGCCTGGAAGAGTTTAGAAAATAAATTCGTTCATATGAAAAGCAATAGTAGAGCTTTTTAGCAACTACTATTGCTTTTCAATATATCAATTTAGGAGATGGTTTTTATGCCTAATAAATCAAATGACTTTACCAAGTTTTCATCTAATAAGTTTGATGAGAAAATAAAAAACGCTATTAGAGATTACTATACTTATGGCTTTAAGGATATGTATAGTGGTATTGAAGGTGTGTCAAGTGAAACCTTAAGGAAAGATCATCTTCGTTTAAATGAGATATTAGCTGGTTATATTAGATGGGATGATAAAAAAGATAGACGAGTATTTCACTGTGATAATGGACAGTTATTAGCTAAAAATCCATTTCATGAAGTGTACAAATATTGTACGTATATGGATAATGAATGGATATTTTTAGAAAATATTATTATTCCCTTGTCTTTACTTTCATATGTAAAGACTGATACGAATGGAAATCTTGATGAAAATTTTCTCAAATGTTTAATTCCATCAGAACAAGTGAATATTTGTGGCAATGATTTTGGCACTTTGACTGAAGAAGCAGTTGCTGAAGAGATATATAGAAAGTTTTCTTCTTTTAATAAGGCAAAAGGTTTGACTGGAGCGCAATTATATTGTTATTATCCGTATAATGGTTATGAACTTTTATGCGATCTTGATTACAAAACATTGAAAAGAAAACTTAATAATTTTTTAAACATGGGGTTACTGAAAAGGGAAAATATAAAAAAGAAAACTTATTGGCACTTAGGTAGCCCAACAATGAACTCTATTTTACGGAAAGGTGCAGAAGTTAATGCTAATTTTGCTGTGCATTTTCAAAGAGTAATAGATTTTTATACAAGATATTATGTTTTGGGTACGATAGGATCACTTTTAATGGATCGACTTGCTTCCGGTAAGTA
>CAMGAZ010000312.1 GCA_946008205.1 uncultured Clostridium sp.
TAACATTGTGGATTGCTGTCGTAACCATATTCCATCCTCCTTCATTTCAAAAAACTTTGTATCCAGCTCCGGATAGGAACGTTTCAATGAGATCGGTTTTCCCGAGCGGTTCAGAAAACAATGGCTGCTCCGACCGGTGGTGCGATGCTCTCCTGTTTCTTTGTCTGTCATAACATATTCCACTTCCATCTTGATTCCGTTGTATTTGACAAGCTTTGTCTGAATCACAACCGTATCATCAAAATGAACCATACTATGATACTCAACCGAAATGGACAGCACCGGACTGATGATCTCCATTTCTTCCATCTCTTTATAATTCAGCCCGATCTGCTCCATCAGATCCATACGGGCTTCTTCCATCCACTTTACATAATTACTGTGGTGGATGATTCCCATCTGATCCGTCTCATAATACTTTGCACGATGCTCGTAAGGGCGAATTTTCATTTCTGTAAATGGTCTTGCGACTTCAATTTCCTGTTTCATCATCAAATACCTCCCCATTTATCAGTAATAGGCTTGCCTTTTTATTATGCCACAAACCATGGTAAAATTCAATTATCCCTGCATTTCTTTATACACCCTGCATTTCTTTATACACTTCGATGTAATCATTTTCATCTGCGAAAAGCACATATCTTCCGTCAACATATCCCATATATCCGCTATCTACTACATATCCTTTCATCTTATCCGCTTCCTTTCATTCACTTCCGATTCTCACGTGACTTTTTCTCCGTCACATCTCTTTCCTTAAATGAAAAACTCAGTGCAAAATCAACAGGTTTTCTAATACATTAAACATTGTATTTTCTGTTTTTCTGGTATTTTATGTGATATAATCCGATTAAAACTGTTGAAAAACGCTTAATTGTTTACATGCCAAAATAGTGACTCGCATTTTCTTCTGCAAAAGTTAATGCAACCCACTTCGTACTGATTATGGATGATTAACTATCTGCTATTCATTCTTATTCTTTACTAAATAACTTTGGACTTAAACATATCTCATCTGCGGCGACTGGGGACATGTTAAGCATTTCAAACAGTTTTTTAATTTCTTAAGTCTCTACGAGATCATATTGGCTTTTATATTCCAGTCCCGGTCTCGTTGTACTATTGATATGATTTGCGATCAGTGTCATGTCTTCCTGGGTGTATCCCTTAAAGGTCTTACCTCTCGGAATGACATACCTTATAAATTCGTGATTCTTTTCTATGTGAGGTTTCTGCCATGATGCCTGTGGATCACAATAAAAGATTTTGGTTCTCGGTGAACCACTCTTTGTATATTCGAGAGCTAATGCATTCTTGAAGCATCGTCCGTTATCAGTAAGTATCACCGGAAAAAGCTTTCTAAATCTTTTAACACCTAATGCCTTTGTAAGTTTATCAAATACCTCTATTACCGGATCCATAGCTTCTTCTTCAATCAGTATCATTAACATTACAGAATTACTATTAAACATGATTGTAAGAAGTACCTGTTCTTTGGTTCTAAGTCCTCTAACGGTGTCCATTTCAACTACAGGTGCATCCGGATGTTCCTCCATATACTTTTGAAAGTCTTCATAAGTTCTTCCCTGTCTGTAATTGAACTTGTTACACTTAATTTCAGTCTGCTTTTTTCGACGCTTTTTATATTTTACTTTACGCCTAAGATCCAGGTTGCTTATGGTCAATTCTCCAGCATCAATATAGTTGTAGATACTTCTTTCAGATACCTTTATTTCATCACTATGCGTATTGCATATGTGCGATAATGGCTGGCCTTGACGAATAAGCGGTGACAAAATTTCATCCAATGTCTGGAGTTCTTCTTGATTAAGTCTTATTCCCTTCCGCGACTCTGAACGAACCTTTTTCGCCTTTGCATCTGCCTTTTCTGCAAGATAATAGTACTTGTTATACTTACATGCTTTCTTATTCTTTTCGCTGCATGAATCGCATACAAATGGTGCCCTTTCTGTTTTTTTACAAGTATGTGTGACACACCTGTCACAATACTGTGTACAATCATGATCCCTACAAGTCCAACATCTCTTGCTGCAGTACTCATCACCGCAAAGACCTGTCTTTCTACAACTAGGCGGATAAATGCAATCCGTTCCACAAGAATACGGTGTCTTGACCATTATTCTGTTTTGTTTCACTTCTCTAGTAACACTTGATGTGCTTCTACCAATCTCTTTAGCTATCTGGCTAAAAGATTTCTTGGCATAAATACCAGCTTCAATCCTCACTCTTTCCTTAAATGTTATTCGATTGTAATTACTCATTTGACTCCTAACCGCAGATAGTAATCACATCGAATCATATCACATAAAATACCTCCTTCTGCAAAAGTTATTGCAACAGATTTTTCTGTTTCATAACTTTTTTGTTGCGTTAAGTTTTTCAATTAAGGCATGTATCTGTTCCTTATGCTTTATTTATAGCACTTAATACTGTCCAATAATCATCTCTTACACATCGAATTAATGTTCTGTATTTCGATGAAACTGTACAAAAAAAGGACGCAGAATCTCTTCCACGTCCTCAAAACTATCTGGCTTTATCTTCTCTTACCATCGCTA
>CAMGAZ010000313.1 GCA_946008205.1 uncultured Clostridium sp.
TCTGTATTTATAATAAGTTTTAGGACTTATTTCTAATACGGCACACATGTTATATTGTAAATGTCAATCTTTTTTGTAGGTTTTTGGTAAAAATTTTTGTAGGTTTTTGGTAAAATTAAATTGTAGCTTTAATTAGCTACTTTTTTGATGTTCAAAATCTTCTTGTACTAAATCTTTTATTCTATAAGATTTACCTTTGATATTTATAATAATTGAATGATGTACTAATCTATCAATAATTGCTGAAGCAATTGTCGTATCTCCAAAAACTTCTCCCCATTTTGAAAATGGTTGATTAGTCGTTATAATCGTTGGTTTAGTTTCGTATCTTTTTGCTATTAATTGAAAGAACATATTTGCTTCATCTTTTGTAATTGGTAAATATCCAATTTCGTCAATTATTAAAAGTTTGTACTTACAATAAAACTTTATTTTACTTTCTAATCTATTTTCTTTAAAAGCATTACTTAAATTAGTTATTAAATCATTACAACTAATAAAATATACTGAATTTCTTTTTCTTGCTGCTTCAATTCCTAAAGATGTTGCTAAATGTGTTTTGCCAACTCCTGGACTTCCTAGAAATAATACATTCTTCTTTTCTTCAATAAATCTTAATGTTGATAAATCATTTATTACATCCTTATTAATACTTGGTTGATAATCAAAATCAAAATCTTTTATTTCTTTTAGATAAGGAAAATGTGCTACTTTGATATTTGCTTCAGCTCTATTTATTTCTCTATATTTAACCTCGCTTTTTAGAAAATGATTTAATCCCTCTAAAAATGATAAGTTATTATTCGTTATATAATCTATTTCATTACTTATACTATTTTTTAATCCATATAAATTCAAATCATTTAATATATTTATTGTTTCATTTAACATCATAATTCATTCCTTTCAAAAAATCATATATCTGTAAATCAGCATTATTTATTTTGTTTTCTATTTCTTTATCATCTAATCCATATAACAAATCACTCTTTAGTATTTCTATTTTATCTTCATTATGATAATTTAAATTATTATTTGTTATTACATGACATCTTACTAAATCTGTGTTATCATATATATAGACTTGATTATTTATAATTCTTATTCCTAAGTAAGAACCAATAAATCGAGTTGGAACAGAATATCTATTACCTCTATAAACAATCATTGAATCTTGCGAGACTTTTCTGTATTCAATATTTTGTTTATATTTTTCAAGTATATTTTTATTTGGAAGTGGTATTAGATATTTTTTTTCATCTTCAAAAACCTCATTAACAATTTTATTATGTGCTTGTGACTTTTCATTCCCACATTCTTCATTAAATTTATTAACTATATTTATTAAGTCATCTAATGTTTCAAATTCATTATTATAAGATTTTAATCTATCACATAATTTTGCTAAATTTTCTACTGTACCTTTTGATTTAGGCCTTCTTGCTTGACACAATATTGGTTGAAATCCTATGTCGTTTCCTAGTTGTTTTATTTCATTATGAACCTTCTTATGCTTTCCTTCTCTAACCATAACTGTTGCCATATTATCAAACCATATTTCTCTAGGTGTTCCATCAAAATATTCAAGTGATTCAACAATACATTTTTTCACTTCATCTCTTTTTTTATCAATTGTTAATCTCGCATAAAACTTTTTGCTATAATGTAATCTCATTAGAAATAAATTAATAACAAACAACTCACCATCCTTATTAGTTAATTTAAAATCTTCTTTCCAATCAACCTGTGCAGATTTACCAATTATTGGTTCAACTCTTATCGATGCAGGTTGTTTTCTTTTATCTTTATTACTTCTTACAAAATTTTTAATTGTTTCATAAGAACCATTATATCCTTTTTCAACTTTTAGAAAATAATATATTGAATACGCTGTAATTCCTGGTGTTGTTTCTAACTTATTAATTATTAGTTCTTTATAATCATCAATTATATATTTTCTTGATTTTTTTACTATTTCTATACCTTTTTCTTTATTTTGTTCCTCATAATATTTAATTTTTGCTGTTCTATAATCACATCCATATTCTCGTCCTAATGCTGCAAAATTAGGTTTTATATTCAATCTGATCATCTCCTTTAACATATTTCTTAATTTATTTTCATTTTCCATATTCATGTTTACAATCACCTCAATAGTAATTGTAACACTAATTAAAAATGTAGGAAAACCGACATTTATTTTTACCGATTTCCTACATTTTATTTTACCATTTACAGTTACACGAAATTGTGCTATAATGATTATGAAAGGATATGTGTGTTATGAGTAATTTTTTGAGTATATTATTAGCAATTATAATTGAAATAGTTATTTATTGTTTAATTCCAACAATGATAAGGTTATTAAGAAAGAAACCGTTGAGTAAGAAAAGTGCTAGATATATAGTAGTTGTAAATTATGGAATAGTATTTACTTTGTGGCGAGTATTATTAAGTAAACTAACAAATGTTAGTTATAGTGAGATTAGTGCTGATTTATTACCGCTACTATTAACTGTTGCAAATTATTTTATATTAACATATGAAAACAAAATTACCAACAATACCAAAGGAAAG
>CAMGAZ010000314.1 GCA_946008205.1 uncultured Clostridium sp.
ATTTCTCCTTAAGTTCGTTTTGTTTTAAATAATCCAAAACCTTTATCAACTTTTTATCCATTGGAATTTCTAGCTCAATTATCTCATTCCCAAAGGGTTTTGTAAACTTCAACTTATATGCCTCAAGCACCTGTTCTTCGGTTTGAATCCTCATCTTCCCAAACCCATACAAAGTATCATTATACACAGGGTGTCCGATATGGCTCATATGAACCCTAATCTGATGAGTTCTTCCTGTCCTAAGAGTTAATTCAACAAGAGTTGCATCAGTAAAATTTTCTAATACTCGCATCTCTGTGATACTTGGTTTTCCTTTTTCATCGAAAATTACGTCCATTTTTTGAGGTTTTGTTTTATGGCGTCCTATTGGAAAATTTAAGACTTTATCTTCGGTAATCACACCTCTAACAACTGCTAAATATTTACGAATTGCAGTTTTTTCTTTTATTTGATTAGCCAAAAACTCGTGTGTTTGATTATTCTTAGCAACCATCAAAAGCCCCGAGGTATTTCTATCAAGCCTATGTAAAATTCCTCTACGGAATTCTCCATTAATATCAGAAAGATTTTCTCCATACCTATATTACCACTCTCAACAATATCATTTTCCCTTAATTGATACGAAGGTTTTGCCGTTTTAGAATTTACTAAAATTTCACCTTTTTTTATCGCAGATTGAATCTTTGAGCGAGAAATATCAACAAGCATTTCCGACAGATAAGCATCAAGCCTTTTACCTTCGTCATTATAATCTATTATAAATTTTGAATTATTGTCCATTATAATATTATTTCTTTGAGTAGTTTCTGAATAACATAAACATTATAACAATAACACTAACATTAATAAAAATATCTGAGATATTAAATACAGGAAAATTAATAAAACTAAGTTCAAAATAATCTCTTACAAACCCAAATGCTATACGCTCAAATAAATTACAAGCGATTCCTGATAACAACAATGAAATCATAAAAACATTCATCATAGTTAATTCTTTGAGATTTTTGACTAAATAACAAAATATACCAATTATAGCCGTAAATGCAAATATTATTAATACAATTTTATAATCTTGCAAAATTGAAAATGCCGCACCTGTGTTTTCCATATAATTCAACTTCAAACCAGGTAAAAACAATATTGTATCCTGTGATATTGCAGACAAGTAAGTTGATGTATATAGATTAAACACTATTAAGAAAAATACAGATATAACAAAATAGACAAATTTATATGCATTACTTTGTTTGGACATCTTTTTCCTCTATAAATTTATTAACAGGTATAACATTAATTCTTTCCATTAAACAAGCATAACCTGTAAGATTTATATCTAAATTTTGGCTATCATCGACTTTTGGTCTTGTAAACCCAACTGTTGCAACAACATATTCATTTGTATTTTCGGTATTTGTTTTCATTATTCTCTCTAGTTTGCCATCTAAGGAGAATTTGCGATAAATTTCTTTTGACGGATTTTGAGGATAAGTAATTTTGTCAGCAGTTATAGAACCTATTGAAATAACCCCAGAAGGTTGAGCAACACTAAGAGTTGCAGTATATTCTTGTCCTGCTTGAAGCTGGTTTGGAACTTCTAAACTTATTTTGGCTTGTTTTGCATCACCCCAAGATAATATAATATTTTCTTTAATTGTGTAATCTCCAGTAATAACCCAACTGTTACCGTTTGGTTTTAGGTAATATATTGATTGCATTGAACTAACAAATTCACCAACATTTTCATTTTCTACCTTTGCATATCCCTTAGCAGTTTCTGTTACATCAGCAATTGCAAGATTTTTATAGAAATTAACGCTGTTAACTTTTACACGATATTTTATCCCTGGATAAGTTTTCCATGTATCTTTAACAAGACGACTCATAACATTATAATTAAACCCATCAGCACTAAGATAATCTTCTGTATATAAGTTTAAAAAAGTGTTATGGTTGTAATTATTTGCCGCATACTCATATTCACAAAAGAATTTTGTTACAGAATACAGAGAAGAAACGTATCCTTTTTCAGTTTTAGGCTTAATAAATTTAAAACTTTTCTTTTCTGTCGCAAACGCAGAATTAACAGAACTGCACAAACTCAATGTTATAAGGATTAATGTTAGTAATTTTTTCATATAATGATTATATAACAAATTTGAAAAACTATTAATAAATTAAATAAATGATTTATTTATTTCAAATAAATACTTGCAGGGAAAATTTTATATGATAATATAGTTGTATGGTTAGATTTTGTTAGTACAAAGTAAACTAATTCAGCTAACCAGTTGGTGAAAATCAACAAAGTATCAAAATTGAATAATTTTAAAAATATGCCTTGGTAGCTCAGCTGGATAGAGCAACCGCCTTCTAAGCGGTAGGTCATGCGTTCGAATCGCATCCAGGGTAAATAAAAAAAGATGGGTTTACCTCATCTTTTTTTATTTGCTTTGGAACAAGATGAGAACGCCTACTGCGTTCGAGCGTGAGCGAGCTGAGGGCGAAGGAGCTTTCTTTGGAAGAAGCATCACTTCTGAAAAGAAAGTCCGTAGACCCGTTAAACGCGAGCGAACA
>CAMGAZ010000315.1 GCA_946008205.1 uncultured Clostridium sp.
TGGGTTAGGAAAAAAACCTTATTATATATACAATGGTATTGTTAGGATTTTGACCAAGATTACAAAGAAATCATAAGCATGGAAAAAGTGAAAATATCAATTGTTGTTCCTGTTTACAATGTAGAAGATTGCATATTACAATGTTTACAGTCTGTTGTAAATCAGAACTATGATAATTTGGAATGTATCATAGTTGATGATTGTGGTACAGATCAGAGTATAACATTGTGTAAGCAATTTTTGAATAGTTATGATGGAAATATCCATTTCTCTATTATACAGCATAAGAGAAATTTAGGACTTTCTGCAGCACGTAATACAGGCCTAAAAAATTGTGATGGTGAGTATGTGTTATTTTTGGATAGTGATGATTGGTTGAAAGAAAATGCGATAAAATTAATGCTAAATCCATTTAACAATAAAAAAATAGACTTTGTAATAGGAAACTTTGATGTTTCAGAGGGAAAAAATATCTTTCCCAAACTGTTTCTTCCTGAAGGAGAATTTGCGGGAAGTAAAGTGTTTGACAGCTATTCTAAAAGCCAATGGTATATGATGGCTTGGAATAAGTTATGCAGAAGGAATTTCCTGCTGGATAATCAATTGTTCTTTGAACCTGGTGTTTTGCATGAAGATGATTTGTGGAGCTTTCGTTTGGCTGTTTGTGCTAAATCTTTTTATGTTAAGAAATGTGTGACATATATTTATAGAGTTCGACAAGGTTCCATTATGCAAGATAAAGTATATGATTGGAAGAAGCACCATCGTGCATATCTGAAAGTTGTTGAGAAAATGTTAGCTCAATATAGGTCGTTTGATAATTCCCTACCCGAGATTTTTGATTATATCTTGACTTTTACAGAACGTCATATATTCTACAATCATAAAATTGATGTATCCTTAAAGTTGAAAGAATATTATGATTATAGAACTTTATTGTCTGCCTATTCCAAGAATTTTAGAACGTTAAATAGAGCCAGTAGAATTCGCCATAGTCATTATCTTATGCCTACAATAGTTGGCTTTGGTCTATTTCTATTAATCTTTAAAATTAAGAATTTATGAATAATCCTTTTTTATCAATAATTGTACCAGTTTATAAAGCGGAGAAATATCTATCAAGATGTATTGATAGTATATTAGCTCAATCTTATAAGAACTTTGAACTTATATTGGTTGATGATGGTTCGCCAGATAATTCATCACTTATATGTGATGAATATGTATGTAAAGATTCGAGAGTGAGAGTAATACATAAGGAAAATGAAGGCGTAGGAGTTGCTCGTAATACAGGTTTAGAACATGCCTTTGGACAATGGATTCTCTTCATCGATTCAGACGATTATATAAATCAAGGTTATTTTGAGAAGGGGGTGTATGAAATTACATGCAATAAAGGACTTGATTGCGTGATATTTCCGAATGCAAAAGACAATGTTGAAACTCGTGCGAGTGTAGTTATTGACAATATTGTGGCTGAAGACTGTTTGTTAAATTCTGAACAAATGTTTCATTTGACAGAACTGTTCGAATGGTCATCTTGTATCTATTCAAAATTCTACAAAAAAGAGTTGTTGGATTCTCATTCTATTCGATTTGCCAATACTCCCGTTTATGAAGATGTCTTGTTCAACATGACATACTTTATGTATGTGAATAAAATACAATATATAAATAAGTGTTTTTATCACTATATGATATATCCAAGTGTTCCGTCATTGACACGTTCAATGAAGAAACCAAATGACATAATGGTTACTTCAAATACATTCTTGATATTGTTCGAAAAACTGAAAGGAAAAAGCTGGCTGACAAAAAATGATAAACAATCTATGCAATGTAGATTTTTTAAAGTTTCAAGCTGGGGAATAAGAGGAATATATCAATTAGGAAAAACTTATTCAGAAAGGAAAAAAGCATCTTCTTCATTTATTCCTGTATTAAACGCATTTGTTTTACCGATATTTTCAAAGCTATGGCTGAGAAAAATATTTTTGACAAGTAGGATGTTGCCTTTTGCTGTGAAAGATTTTGTTTTATTAAAGATGAGCAGAGAAAATGAATAAAGGACAAAATCTTACTCGATATGATGGTGTGTCGTATCTGCGTGTATTTGCCATGCTCTTGGTATTGTTGTATCATTGTTTGTGTATGTATACTAATCGTTGGAGCTTTGTTGGAGTAGAAAAGAATGATGCTTGTGAAATGATATGCAGCATATTGAATTACATACATTTACCTTTGTTTATACTGATTTCAGGATTCCTTTATGGTATGGGAATTTCTAAGGGTAAATATATGAATAGAACATCTTTCCTAAAGAAAAAGGCTATTCGTTTAGGTGTGCCATATTTATTCTGGGGGGGTGTCATGTTATTGTTGCAACCTGATTTTTATAAGTTTTCATTTTTTATAAGAGGCTTTGCTCATTTGTGGTTTCTTTTATGTCTCTTGGAACTATTCTTCTTCTTTTCATTAATTAGGAATATACTGATTCCAAAGAAAAGCAGGAGCAAGATATTTGTACTGATAGCAAGTTATGCTATTTCTTGTATTGTCTTTTATGACAAGCC
>CAMGAZ010000316.1 GCA_946008205.1 uncultured Clostridium sp.
TCATCTTGCATTATTCCTTTTCCATTATCTGTTACACGAATATAAGAAATACCTCCATTCCTTATTTCAACAGTTATTGAGGTAGCTCCTGCATCTATTGAATTTTCCATAACTTCTTTAACAACAGACGCTGGTCTTTCAATAACTTCTCCTGCAGCTATTTTATTTATTGTTGAGTCATCTAATAATACTATCTTTCCCATATCTTTAGTCCCTTTCTCTCTTTTGTCTTAACATTCTGTGTAGATTATATCATTAATTATGTTTTTTTGTATAGTTTTTTTAAAAAATTATTTAAATATGAGTTCCATCAGATAGTAACACTTATCTTTTATTTGAATACTATATAGCATACGAAAGATCAATAAATTAATTTATTATCTTTATAAAGGGAGGTAATTTACATGGGTAATTGCTGTTGCAATAGTGAACTTCTTTGGTTCATAATATTATTCTTATTGCTTTTCTGTTGCGGTTGCGGTAACAGATGTAACTGCAACAACTCTTGTTGCTAAGCTTTAAGACCAATTTCACTTATATCTAAAGGAGGTGAATTTTATGCCAGATAATAGTAGATGTTGTGGAAACAACTGCGGATGTGGTTGCTTCGGAGGAAATAGCTGCATTTGGATTTTCATTATATTAATAATTATATGATGCTGTTGCGGTGGAAATAACGGATGTTGTTAATTTATATAAAACATAAAAAAGGAAAATTCAAAATGAATTTTCCTTTTTGGTTGGGCTGGCTAGATTCGAACTAGCGCATGCATGAGTCAAAGTCATGTGCCTTACCGCTTGGCTACAGCCCAATATATAATAATGGGGTGGAATGTGGGATTCGAACCCACGGTCTCCAGTGCCACAAACTGGCGCGTTAACCAACTACGCCAAATCCACCATTAAACAACGCATTTAATTTTCAACTAAATGCATTATTTATTTTACCTCATATCATATGGTTTTGTCAATAAATAAATGTTATTTTTTATTATTTTTTGAAATTTTATTCTTCTACAGCCCAAATTATAAGTCTCGCTTTAGAATTATCGGTACATGTAGATAGTGAAATTTCTCTTTTTCCATTTGTTTCACGCTTTATAAAATCGCTGTCATCTGGAGATGTTTCATATATGTTATAAATAGTATATTTAATTTTTGTTCCAGAATTGTCTGTTATATATACCTTATCTCCCAATTTCAATTTATCATTGTTACCAAAGAAATCTCCATTTCTATAGTTATGTCCAGCTATAACTGTATTTCCTGGTTGATTTAAACCGTTAGCACTATACATAATAGCAACTGCGGCTTCTATTGATGTGGGGGTTGTTTTCTCTAATATCGGATATTCTAAATCTATTGCTGGAATTTCAATTTTTCCTTCTACATTATATCCTTTATATTTTACCTGAGTTGACTGTGTTCCTGTTGCACCTCCTATTGTATTAGAAGGTTCTGCTATTACGTCCGGCATTTCAACATTTGAGTTTGTACCTGTTGTAGTTCCTGAACTTGTATTTAATGTATTATTATATTCGTCTAACATCTGAGCAACTTCTTTTTTGTTTGCAAATTTCTTATATACATCAATTCCTAAGTACCCTAGTAATCCGAAAACTCCAATAACCACTATTATTAAAATTACAGTTAAAAATTTACTATATTTACTTCCTCCCATTGTTTCCTCCCAATAATATAACTACATTACTATTATAATTATATCATATTTCTTTTGTTTTGCATATAATTTTGTTATTTTATTCTATATTATTTTAGGGCCCATTTTTCCGCCAGCTAACACATGGAAATGTAAATGCATTACTTCCTGCCCCGCATCTTTGCCACAATTATTTATAATTCTAAATCCATCATTCTCTATACCTAATTGTTTTGCGATTTTGTTTATCGCTAAAAATATATCTGAAATTATTTCTTTATTCTCTGGCTTTATGCCCAAAACATCCTGTACATGTTCTTTTGGTATAACTAGCACATGTATTGGTGCTGCAGGGTTTATATCCTTAAAAGCCAATACTTTATCGTCTTCATATACTTTCTCTGAAGGAATCTCACCTTTTACAATCTTACAAAAAATACAATCATCCATTTTCTACTCTCCTTCGGGACCACAAGGGACGGTTCTCAATGGTCCCTTGTGTCCCCGTTTGGTCCTTTATTCTATATTATGTTTATTACTGGCACCGACTAGGGACAGGTGGGACCATTGAGAACCGTCCCTTGTGGTCCCTCGCGCTAAATTAAAATTGCTTTTATTCTTCTTACTCCTGCTGAGCTTGCTTCTTCTTTTTTTATTTTAAATTTTCCTAGCTCTGATGTGTTTTTTACATGAGGGCCTCCGCATAGTTCTTTTGATACTGTTCCTATTGAATATACTGTAACTATGTCTGGGTATTTTTCTATAAACATGCATTCTGCGCCTGATTTTATTGCATCTTCTTTTTTCATTTCTTGTTTTGTTACTGGTAATCCAGCTTGTATCCATTCATTAACTAGGTTTTCTATTTTTTCTTTTTCTGATATGTTTATATATTCTTCTAATACTTTTATAT
>CAMGAZ010000317.1 GCA_946008205.1 uncultured Clostridium sp.
TGTAATTCTTTGAATGCCTTTTTAAATTCATTAAATTCTTTCTTTAAGCTATAGAATTCACCTTGAGTTTTCTTTAGTCCTACTATCTCTTTCTTCAACTCTGCTACATCTGTTTTTAGCTCTGCTACGTCTGTTTTTAGCTCTGCTACGTCTGTTTTTAGTTGTATTACATCTGTTTTTAATTCTAATACTATATTTAAAATTTGGTCTATTTTTTCATTTTCCATTATAATTAACCTCCTTTCAAATTTTATTATCTCATTAAATTTACTCATTAGTTTAATGTCAATTATAATCTAAATATAAAAAAATATCAATAAAAATTTGGATTTTTATTGATATTTAAAAAACATAAAATTACAGTTTTCACCTTAAAAATTAATAACATCTCATTATTTTCTCTTTTTAGGTTTTTTTACTACAAATATTATGATAGCTATAATTAACACTGCAATAATAATGAATGCTATTTTATTTTTATTGCTAGTTTGAGTATCTTCGTTTTTTATTGTGTTTTCTTGATTTTGATTGGGTACTTCTTCATTTTGTACTGCATTACTACTTTCCGCCGTTTCTCCGTTTTTGTTTATTTTTATATGATATGTTCTAACAGTTCCATTTTCTGCTGTTACTTCTATTTTTATATCATTTTCGCCAGCCTCTAATTTAGTTTTTCCTGTTCCATTTACTGTAGCTCTGCTATCTTCTGGAATAGCCTCTATTTCTAGTTCGTCTAGTTCTGTTGAACCCAAGTCATAATTAATTGTTTGTTTGTCAAATTCTGGTTTTAGTGTTAAATTTTTTACTTTTAAATTTGACAAATAATTATTAGAAGATTTGTTTTGGTCTTCTTGTTCTGTAGTTTCTTGCTCTTGTAATTCTTTATTAGCTTGTTCAGCTGCTGTATTTTCATCAAAATCCGCAAACCCATGGCTACTATTTGGATCTGCAAGCACATATGTGCTTGCAGAGATTATGGAAAACATAATCATAGATATTATTAGCATTTTTATTACATTTATTTTCTTACTTTTCATCTTATCATTCTCCAGTCTTTACATTATATGTTTCTATATTAAATTTATTAAAGTGTCTTTAAATATTTCCCTGGTATAAAAGCTTGTCTTCCATCTGATAGTCTTATTCTATACCAATTATATCCATCAATGTTATTGTAAGTTCCTTTGTTTATAATTGTAACCTCAGTTGCTTCATCTAGATATGGCCCTTTTTGTATAGATGTACTTGGTCCTAGCCTTGTATTGCAGCCATATCCATCATTTGTCTTTACTTTTGCTCTTATGTTGCAATTTACTTGGTCATCAATTTGTTTTAAGTATGTTCCTGAAACGTACCCTATTGTTCCGTCTGTAAATATAACTTTTTGCCAATTAGTATTTATTCCTCTTTCTATTGATAGCAATTTTGTACCTTTTTCAGATATTGTCCTTATTACCGCAGAATTGGTATTTGCCTCTTTTCTAACATTTATATTAGTTCCAGTTGTTTCTACATCCATTGGATATATCTCTGAACTATTGCTTGGTAATTGCGAAACTGTTGAGCTCATGTTTTCATATACTGGAATTATAAATGTAAAGTATGAATTTATTTTGCCTGTATTTGCATACATTCCTTGTAATAACTGTGCTTCGCTATACGCTCCCATCAAGTTTTGCATATATTGATGTGTGTATAAAGATGTTCCATTTCTAGTGTCTATATCAAACTTGTTTTGATATAGTGTATTTTGATAGTTTTCTAGCCAGTTAGCTTTGCAGAAGGTTATTCCTCCTTCTATAGCCTTTTCCATTGTGTCCCAGCCTTCTTTTTTTGCTCTTGCAAGCGCATTTGCATAAATTTCATTCCAACCATTTCCGCTTGCTCCAATGTTAAATGGGTTGTAGTAGGTTTTACCATCTCCACCGTCCATGCCTTTGCCAATAGTTGTTCCGTTTCTTCCTTGTTCTTGTATTAATCTAGATATAATGTAGTATGGGTTAACATTTTTATTTCTACAAGCTGTATCTATGTCATTTGCATAATTTTGTAAATATGTATTATTTATTTGATTTTGTATTCCTTCTAATGTAAATACACCTGATATATATTCATTTACATCTTGGAATTGGAATATGTTTACTTCATCTAAAAAGTTTCTAGGGTCCATGTAATATGCTGTTGCTTTTTCTGATGCACAATACCAGCCACTATCATAAGGTTTTGTTCCACATACTGAGCATATCCATTCTCCGCTCTTATCCGATGGTACTAGGTTTCTACTATGTACTTTAGCTTCACCAGATACCACTTCATCTAGTGAAAGACCTGTATATAATAATTCAAAATTCCAATTTGGGTGAGCATCCATTAAAGCTTGTATTTTTTCTTTGTAGCCTGGATATTTGGTTGTATCGATACTTGATATAGTGTTTTTCTCAATTTTGTTAAATTTGAACTTTTGTGCATTACTGCTATTTAACGCATTTACTACAATATTACTCAACATAGAGCTCATGACCACTACTTCTCTTAAATAGATATAAATAAATATTGATATTTGATAAT
>CAMGAZ010000318.1 GCA_946008205.1 uncultured Clostridium sp.
TGTACAGCGTTCAATGCTGACTTCGATGGTGACCAGATGGCTATTCACTTACCATTATCACCAGAAGCTCAAGCAGAAGCAAGATATTTAATGCTTTCTGAAAACAACTTGTTAAAACCACAAGATGGTAAACCAGTAACAACTCCTACACAGGATATGATACTAGGAAGCTATTTCTTAACAATGGATGTTGATGGAGAAAAAGGCGAGGGTACATACTTCTCATCTCCAGAAGAAGCAATTATGGCATTAGCAAATGACGACGTAACAATGCATTCAAAGATATGGGTTAGAAGATCTAAAGTTGTTGATGGAGTAGAAAGACATGCAAAAATTGCTACAACCCCAGGTAAAATAATATTCAATACAGGAATTCCACAAGATTTAGGATTTGTCGATAGAAGCAAGCCTGAGAATGAGTTTGAATATGAAATAAATGGAGTTGTATCAAAGAAGAATTTAGGAAAAATAATAGGTAAATGTATATCTGTACATGGATTAAGTAGAACAGCGGAATTGCTAGATTACATTAAATCTACTGGTTATAAGTATTCTACACTAGGAGCTGTAACAGTATCTATAGATGATGTTAAGGTTCCACCAGAGAAGAAAACTATAATAGCAAAAGCTCAACAAGATGTAGATAATATATTAAAACAATATAAACGTGGTTTAATTACTGATGATGAAAGATATAATCAAGTAATTAAAATATGGGAAAAAGCTACAGACGATGTTAAAGAGGCTATGAAGAATAATTTCAGCAAAGAAAACCCAATGTTTATGATGTCTGATTCTGGAGCCAGAGGTAACTTAGACCAGTTAAAACAGATTGCTGGTATGCGTGGACTTATGGCTAGCACAACTGGTAAAACAGTTGAGATACCAATTAAATCATCATTTAGGGAAGGACTAGATGCCTTAGAGTACTTTATCTCTGCACACGGAGCTCGTAAAGGACTTTCAGACACAGCTTTAAGAACAGCAGATTCTGGATATTTAACAAGAAGATTGGTTGATGTTTCACAAGACATAATCGTAAGAGAGGATGACTGTGGTTCAACAGATGGACTTGAAGTATATGACATTAAAGACGGAAACCAGATAATAGAGAAAATGGAAGAAAGACTACTTGGAAGATATCCACTACATGATATAAAAAATCCTAAAACAGGAGAAATTATAGTAGATACAAATACACTTATTACAGAAGATTTAGCTGATAAAATAGTTGCAGCAGGAATTGACCGTGTAGAAGTTCGTAGCGTATATGGATGTAGAACAAAACATGGTGTTTGTGCAAAATGCTATGGTATGGGATTAGCAAGTAGAAAAGAAGTTGATATAGGTGATACAGTGGGAATAATTGCAGCACAATCTATAGGTGAGCCTGGTACACAGCTTACAATGAGAACTATCCACTCTGGTGGTGTTGCTGGTGTTGCTGATATTACACAAGGTCTTCCTAGAGTTGAGGAGCTTTTCGAAGCTCGTAAACCAAAGGGTGTTGCTATTATTACAGAGATATCTGGAAAGGTATCTATAAAAGACGAAAAGAAGAGAAAAGAAGTTGTTGTTACATCTAAAGATGATAGCAAGACTTATGTAATTCCTTTCGGATCTAAATTAAAAGTTAAAGATGGGGACATCTTAAAAGCTGGAGACCAAATTACAGAAGGTTCTAAGAACCCAGCAGAAGTATTAGCAATAAATGGACCAGAAGGAGTATTTGAATATATTGTAGCTGAAGTTCAAAAAGTTTATAGAAACCAAGGTGTTGATATAAACGATAAGCATATTGAACTTATTGCAAGACAAATGCTAAAGAAAGTAAGAGTTGAAGACAATGGAGATACGGACTTATTTGCAGGATCACTTGTTGATATGTATGAATTTGAAGACAAGAATAAAGAAGCAGAAGAAAAAGGCTTAAGACCTGCAACAGGTAAACGTGTATTACTTGGAATTACAAAGGCTTCTCTTGCAACAGATAGTTTCTTATCAGCAGCATCATTCCAAGAGACTACAAGAGTATTAACAGAAGCTGCAATCAAAGGTAAGACAGATGAGTTAATAGGATTAAAAGAAAATGTTATCATTGGTAAATTAATCCCAGCTGGAACAGGAATGAAGAGATATAAGCAAATTAAAATTAATACAGAACAAAAAGAAGATGTAAAAAGCGAAGAAGAAAACATAGATGGAAACACAGATGCTAACACAGACACAGAAACAGTAATGCAATAAAAACGAAAGTCAGGAGAAAATCTCCTGACTTTTCACGATAAGTATGAAAAATGAATTCTCTTGACAGTTTTTACACATTATAATATATATATAGTTAAAATAAAATCAGAATAGAGGAAAAAGTATGGATAAAGTAAAAGAAGAGCTAAAAGAGTTGGGATATTCACAGGAAAGTATTGAGAGATTGATTAAATCTAGTAGTCTTTCTCAATTAAAACCTGACACACTATTAAATAATATAACCAGAAATTATGAATTTTTATTAAAATGTGGATACAAAAAAAACGAAATATTGAATATGACTAAGAA
>CAMGAZ010000319.1 GCA_946008205.1 uncultured Clostridium sp.
GAGAAAATATAATAATGCTCTCGATATGAGCTTAGGAAAAACTAATCTTATAAACCAAAGAAGGGCTGGATGGTGCATTTTTCAACTCCCAACCTCTTACTTTGCACAAAATCACATAAAAGTGTGATAATCATACCAGAAATTATATATAATTGTGTGAAAGATGTTGATTGTTTCGAATTATGGTGTATAATAAAAATGTGATTAAACACACTAAAACTCCAATAAAAATGTGAGGAGTGAGCCTATGAAACGATTTATTTTGAAAAAACTGCTCGCCTGGAAAAATTCTTCCTACCGTAAGCCTTTGATATTGAAAGGTGTTCGACAGGTGGGCAAGACATGGATTCTAAAAGAGTTTGGCAAATGTTACTATGAAAATACCGCTTATTTTAACTTTGATGAAAACGAGGAATATAAGCAATTCTTTGAAACTACCAAAGATGTTGATCGTATTCTTCAGAATTTGATGTTGGCAAGTGGCCAAAAGATTTTGCCCGAAAAGACGCTTATTATTTTTGACGAGGTTCAGGATTGCCCTAAAGTTATCAACTCTATGAAGTATTTCTGCGAGAATGCTCCGCAATATCATATTGCCTGCGCTGGTTCCCTGTTGGGCATTGCTTTAGCAAAACCATCTTCTTTTCCTGTGGGAAAGGTTAACTTTATGCAGATTGATCCTATGACATTCTCAGAATTTTTGATTGCCAATGGTGATGAAACCCTTGTCACATATATGGAAAGTGTGAACAATATTGAACCTATCCCAGAT
Source organism: uncultured Clostridium sp. (assembly GCA_946008205.1). Lineage (GTDB taxonomy): Bacteria > Bacillota > Clostridia > TANB77 > CAG-508 > CAG-245. The sequence goes on from CAMGAZ010000319.1 coordinate 773, forward strand.
GCTTTCTTTAATCCTCTGTATGAGAAATTGAAGATGTACTATGTAACTGGTGGTATGCCTGAACCTGTTCTAATGTGGACACAAGCTCGAGATGTTTCTGCTATGCAGGAAGCCCTGTCTGACATTATTAGTGCATATGAGCGTGACTTTGCCAAACATCCTAATATTAATGAGTTCCCAAAGATTTCTATGATTTGGAAATCTATACCTTCTCAGCTGGCAAGGGAAAACAAGAAGTTCATCTACAAAGTTATCAAAGAAGGTGCAAGAGCACGAGAATACGAGGATGCCCTGCAGTGGTTGGTAGATGCCAGACTGGTGCATAAGGTATACCGTAGTTCTGCTCCTGGTCTCCCGATAGCAGCTTACGATGACCTATCAGCTTTTAAAATTTATCTGGTAGATGTTGGTTTGCTTCGCCGTCTGGCACAGTTGACTCCCACTGCCTTTGGTGAAGGAAATCGATTGTTCACTGAATTTAAGGGCGCATTGACCGAAAATTTTGTGCTTCAAACATTGGTTACACAGTTCGAAGTACCTCCACGCTATTGGACACAGACAAATCCTCCTTATGAGGTGGATTTCTTGATTCAGCGAGAAAATGATATTTTTCCTGTCGAAGTCAAATCTGAAGCTAATACAGCCAGCAAGAGTCTTAAGAAATTCAAGGAGCTGTTTCCTGATAAAGTAAAGCTTCGTATACGATTCTCTTTGGATAATCTGAAACTCGATGATGATGTACTGAATATTCCCTTGTTCATGGCAGATCAGGCTAATCGGTTGATAGGTTTGGCATTAGACAAACATTAAAAACAAATAACTTGAAAAGATTTACTAGCTATCTTTTCCCTTAAGTTTATTTATAAAATATTCTTGGGAAAAGAGGGCTATTCAACTAGAGGGTGAGATTATGAGATTTCCTACAGAAGAAGAGAATAGAATGTTTGAGGCTATCAAGCCTTATTTAGACGAACGTTGCAAATTAAAAGAAGATGCACCGGATGAAATAAAGGAGCTGGCTGAAAAATTTTGGGAATCTTTTAAAGACGCAGCGTGCCAACACTATTTTTAGGGATGAAAAAGTTATGAGATGGCAGAAAAACTTACTTTGCTTTGCTGAAAATAATACAGTTGGGAAATGTCCGTATTGCAGCTCGCAGAATACAGCTTTCGGATATAGAAAAATTACTGTGGAAGGCTATGGCTATGGAGCTATTTTTTGTAAAGATTGCCGAAAAGGTTATTTTCTTGATAGAGCGGATTTAAGGCAAATTAAAAATATGGGAGAAAATATACCGGAGGACATTTCTTTTACAGATTGAAGCTTTTTCAAGTATCAGTATAGAATTAAGGTGATAAATGTGAAGGTTTATATATTAAAGGATTATATCGATCCCGAATACCGTAAACTTACACCGGAACAGTTGGAAAAAGATATTCAGGATGAGATTGAAAAATCCAAAGAATTGACCGAATGGCCTTGTCCGTTTGAATGTATTGATTATGCTAAGTATAAAAAGCGCCTTAAAAAAGAGAAAAAGCAAAGAAGAGCTCAGCGAAAAGAAACTAGAATAGGCAAGCTCACAGATAAGGCAAGTAAATTGGCGGAACGCATGCATAATAAAGTCGGTCTTTAAGCAGTTACCGAAAAAACGGTAGCTGCTTTTTTACGCTCGATTTCTCCCTGACAACCTTCATTTACCGAAAATTACCCTCTTGAATCCTCAAAACAACCCTCATTTTAAAGAAAAATTGTTAGGGAAAAACAATCTGATATGTTATA
>CAMGAZ010000320.1 GCA_946008205.1 uncultured Clostridium sp.
AAAACCTAAGAATGTTTCAAATGGTATATCTATTCCATCTTTTGCTAGTCTATGCCCGCATTTTGGGCACATTTTGTCTGGCAAGTCAAATCCGTTTTTAACTCCATAATCTGTAAAGTCTGAATATTTACAGTTTGGGCATCTGTAATGTGGTGGAAGAGAGTTAACTTCCGTAATACCTGTCATATTTGCAACAAATGACGAACCAACAGATCCTCTTGAGCCAACTATATAACCATCGTCATTAGACTTCCATACCAGTTTTTGTGCAATTATATACATAACGGAAAAACCATTTTTTATAATTGATGTTAATTCTTTGTCTAATCTTTCCTCTACTATTTGAGGTAATGGGTCTCCATATAATTCGTGAGCTTTATTGTATGCAATATCTTTAATTGTTTTTTCACAGTCATTAATGTATGGTGGACATTTCTCTGGTGATATTGGACTTATCTGCTCACACATATCAGCTATTTTATTGGTGTTTGTTACAACAACCTCATATGCTTTTTCTTCGCCCAAATAGCTGAATTCTTCAAGCATCTCTTCTGTTGTACGCAAATACAATGGAGCTTGCAAATCACAATCTGCATAACCTTGTCCTGCTTCTAGTATTCTTCTATATATTTCATCTTCTGGGTCCATAAAATGAACATCACAAGTGGCAACTACTAGTTTGTCTAATTTTTCTCCTAATTCAACTATTTTTCTATTTATATCTTGAAGAGCCTCTACATTTGGCACAACACCATTTCTTACTAGAAACATGTTATTCCCTGTTGGTTGGATTTCCAAATAATCGTAATCTCTTGCTATAGCTTCTATTTCATCATCATCTTTTCCAAGTTCTATTGCTTGGTACAATTCTCCTGCTTCACAGGCACTACCTAATATTAATCCTTCTGAATATTGCTTGTATATAGATTTTAAGAGCATTGGTCTGCCTTTATATATATAATCTAAATGTGATATTGAGATTAATTTATATAAATTCTTTAGTCCAACATAATTTGTTGCTAATATAATGGCGTGGAAGCTCTTTAACTTTTTGTAATTTACTTCTCTGCTTGCAACTTTATCAATATCTTCTAGCTTTTTAGCTCCCTTTTTCTCTAGCATGTCTAACATTACTCTAAATACTTTTACTGTTGTATCAACGTCATCTAAAGCTCTATGAGCAACTATTACTTCAATACCTAGATTTTCTGCAATTATTCCTAATTTATATTTTTTATAATCTGGGAATAAGTCTTTTGCTAGTCTTAGAGTATCTAGATACGTATTATCCAATGATAATCCTAATTGTTTCGCATTATATTTTAAAAAGCCCACATCAAAGTCTGCATTGTGTGCAACAATTACACTATCTCCAACAAAATCTAATACCTTTGGCATTACCTTATCTATAGTTTCAGCATCTTTTACCATTTCGTCTGTAATATTAGTAACCTCTACAACTCTTTGCGGAATTGGCTTTTCAGGGTTGACAAAACATTCAAATTCATCTATTACTTCTCCTTGCTCATTCATCTTCATAATGCCAATTTCAGTAATTTTTTCTGTTCTGAATGATAAACCTGTTGTCTCTAAATCTAATACACAATAAGTTGTATGTAAGTCCTGTCCTTTAGGATTTGATACTGCCGGTACTTTATCTGGAACCAAATATGCTTCTACTCCATAAAGGACTTTCATATCAGGGTTGTTTACCCCTAACATTTTATGCGCGTCAGGAAAAGCTTGTACACTTCCATGGTCTGTTATTGCAATAGACTTCATTCCCCATTTCATTGCACGTTTGATTAGGTCTTTAGCTGGTGTAATTCCATCCATTGTGCTCATTTGAGTATGCATATGTAATTCAACTCTTTTAACTTTTGCATTGTCTGTTCTTGCTACTTTTTTCTCTTCTGGCATTTCAACAATAGTATTCACCAAAACCCCCAGTTGTTTTGCATATGGGTCAAATTGCGCTGTTCCTGCCACCCTAACTTTTGCAGCATTTTTTAATCTCTTTTTAATCTTATCAACTTTATCTGCTGCCGAAAACACTTTACAATCTATTGTGTTTGTTCCATCATACACACTAAATAGAACTAAGAATTTACCAGACTTTAGTTCTCTTGTTTTTATTCCTAAATTTATGTCATCATCTTTTGAATCTAGCTCAACATTTAGTATCTTGCCCTCTAAAATAATATTGCCACTTTCAACACCAATATCTTGAATTTTAGTAATAGAGTCATTTAAGTTTAAGCTTCTGCCGTAAATTAGTGGAGTATCATCCTCTTCTGCTGGTGGTACATCATGAGATTCGGGCATTGGAATATCAGCTGGCGCTGGATTACTCGCTACTCCATTTGCATTTTGATAATTTTTCTTTTGATATTGGTTATTACTATATTGCTTACTATACTGTTTTTTTGCAGTCTGTGGCTTAGCATTTAGTATTCCTCGTTCCTCTTTATTTCCATTGCTTTTAGCTTCAGTAGCTTCTTGGGTAATTTGCAGTATTGTCTCTTTTTCTTGCTTTTCTATGCTCTCTCTATG
>CAMGAZ010000321.1 GCA_946008205.1 uncultured Clostridium sp.
AAATGATACATTAGAACTGGTAATCCACTTTTTGAACTTGTAGTAGCAATTTTTTTCTTTTCTGAAACAATAACTTTTCTCTTTGCTGTTGCCTGATTTCCAGCAGAATCCTTTATCTTATATTCTATTTCATAGTTCTCTGGTTTTGAAGTATCTACACTGCCAATAATTTCTATATTACTGGTTAAATCTCCATCAATATTGTCGTTTGCAGATGCTCCTTTTTCCTCGTATTTATCTCCCACAAATAGCTTAATTGTATCTTCTCCTTTTAGTTCTATCGTTGGAGCTATATTATCTTTTACTAATACTCTTCTTTCTACAGTAGTTTCATTCTTGCCTTTCTTGTTGGCTACTGTATATTTAATAATATACTCTCCCGGAATATTTGTATCTACCTCTCCCATTATTTCCGGTGTTAGTTTATCCTCATTTAATTTTGCTTCAGCCCCTTGTTCTTCATAAGTTTCTCCTAAGTTCAAGCTTATTTCTTCTGCCCCAATTAAATGAATTTCTGGTTTTGCAGTATTTTCAGATATTGTTTTAGCTCCAAATATTCCTAGTGTGCTTAATAATACTAGCGCTAGAGCTACAATCATTACCTTTTTAATCATATTTTTTCTTTTTACATTATTTTTCTTGCCGTGCTTCATAATAAAAACTCCCCTTTATTTTTATTTATAACTTATTACTCTTTATGTATTTTATATGTTCAATATTGCTATTTTTACTTCTTTCAACCATTTGATTATATACTTTATCTCTTAATTCCTGTTGTTGCTCTTTCGGCGACAACTTCATATTTGGATAAAATGGTCCATCTATGTATGTTACAATTTTTATTTTATCATGTCTTTTTCCATAACTCTGATATGTATTTGTCATACAGTATACTGGAGTTTTTAGTTGAACTGGGTACTTAAACGATACTGCTTTAAATGGTCTTATTTTTGTATAATATGGCCAAATATGTGCTTCGGGATAAATTGTAATAGAAGATTTTTTCTCTATTTTTTTCTTTATTGTTGTTAAAAAGTTTTTCATTCCCGCAACATTCGATGGAATTGGTATAGCTCCTAGCATTTCAACCAAGGTTCCTGTCCCTTTTAATGAAATATTAACAGGATTTACTATTAAAAAGTTTCTTTTCGGATAGTTTGCGACACTTGGAATAAATGTATCTGCAAATGGTTGTGTATGGTTTGCATATATAAAATAGCCCTGATTTTTGCATTCTTTAAGTTTTTCTTTGCCAACATATTTTAGTCTAAATCTTATTTTTTGATATAGCACTTTTATAGGCATGCTTATAACATTTTGCAAAATATATGAGCAAATATTCCACAAAAAATTGTGTTCATACTTATACTTTTCATCTATTATTCTTGATTCTATTTTGGGTATTGAAAATTCATCATTTAGTTCGTCTTTATAGTAAATTATTCTTTGCTCCTTCATATACAAATCTCCTTAATATAAAAGGGCAGGTTACTTAAACGCCTGCCTCTGTTTTCTGTTCTTGGTCACATGTATACTCTAATGTTGTTCCATAGAAATCTTCATATATGTTCTTCCATGTTTCGTAATTTTCATTTAGCATTTTTTCTGTGTTTTCTCTTTGCGTTAGCTTTTCGTCCGGATAAATTGGCTCTGCTATATTTACAGTATATTCTTGAACAGGGAAACCATCATCACCAATTATATCACTGTCTTCCATTGTTATAAATATTGGTATGACTGGGACATTGTTTCTTGCTGCAATTTTAAATGCTCCATGTTTTAATGGCTTTGGTTTTCTGTAGTTCCACCACATACTTTGCTCAGGATATATTAATATAAATTCTCCCTTTTGTAACAACGAATCTACTGCTTTCATAAAATTGACCATTGTTCTCTTATTTGAGCTTAAAGGTAATGTGTCGCAATTTCTAAAAAAGAAGCCATAAAGTCCTGGAAAGTTTGTATAATTTCCTTCTCTTATTACTTTATATAATCTTTTTTCTTCTATTTTTCCAGACATTCTAAATACTTTTTCTACTGTAAAACAATCAAAAGGGTTGAAGTGATTGCATGTTACTATTGCACCTGTTGTTACTTTGTTTAGATTTTCTATCCCATTTACTTTTTTGATAATTAATTTATTATTTTTTAATAAACTGTCTAAGAATCTCTCTCCAACTTCATTTGCAAATACTCTTTTTATTTTACTTGTCATCTTTTTTCTTAGATAATCTATATTATCCGGCGTCAAAACTATAGTAGGTGGATCGTCTTCAACGTCTATGTCGAATTTTCCTTCTCTTTCTAACTCTTCTATTTTTGCCTGAACTTTAATTCTGTACTCCGATTTCTCTGCTATATTTTCTTCTTTTTTCCCTTTTAATCTAATTAGGTTTCTAATCTTCTTAGTTCCCTCTTGCTTTTCTCTAGCCTTCATAAACTATCTCCTATTTATTCTATCATCACCTGAACATGCATTTTCCTTTGTTGCGAGTTCTACTAATTGTTTTTCAGCTTCTCTATCCTTGAATTTTTCTTCTTCAGTATAG
>CAMGAZ010000322.1 GCA_946008205.1 uncultured Clostridium sp.
TATTTGTATAGCCCTGACGCTCAAGTTCTCGTACAATGTCCGAGCCAACCATTCCACGATGACCTGCAACATAAATTTTGGCATTTTTTTCCATCATTATGAAAGACTTCCCTTCTAAACTTACTGAACCTTTTTCAAAGCAGCTTCACGTTTTGCCAGCTCATAGTCATGCTTGGTCATAATGGCAATCAGCTCTTCATAAGAGGTTTTTTGCGGATTCCAACCAAGCACAGTTTTTGCTTTCGTCGGATTGCCCCACAAATTATCTACATCTGTAGGACGGAACCACTGCGGATTTACGCAGACAAGCATTTTACCAGTTTTGGCAGCATAGCCTTTTTCGTCGATGCCCTTGCCTTCCCAACGGATTTCAATGCCAACCTGTTTAAAAGCCTTTTCTGTAAAATCACGTACAGTATGCTGTTCACCGGTTGCAATAACAAAATCTTCAGGTGTATCATGTTGCAGAATCATCCACATGCACTCTACATAATCCTTTGCATAACCCCAGTCGCGCAGGGAGTCCATGTTGCCAAGCTCAAGATGATCCTGCAGACCACAGGCAATGCGTCCTACTGCCAGCGTAATTTTGCGTGTTACAAAGTTTTCGCCACGGCGTTCAGATTCATGGTTGAAAAGAATGCCGTTTACAGCAAACATGCCATAAGCTTCGCGATATTCCTTGGTAATCCAAAAGCCATACTGTTTTGCGACAGCATAAGGGCTATAGGGATGGAAGGGAGTTGTTTCGCTCTGTGGCACTTCTTCAACCTTACCGTAAAGCTCGCTAGTAGATGCCTGGTAGATACGGCAAGTTTTTATCATACCTAAGATACGCACTGCTTCCAAAATGCGCAATATGCCAAGTGCATCAACATCTCCGGAGTATTCCGGCACGTCAAAGGAAACCTGTACATGGCTTTGCGCTGCAAGATTATAAATCTCATCAGGCTTCACGATGCTGATAATGCGAATGAGAGAAGAAGAATCGCTCAAATCGCCATCATGCAGAGTGATAGCGTTTTTTGCCAGCAAATGGTCAATGCGGGCAGTGTTGCTGATAGATGCACGGCGAGTAATACCGTGTACCTCATATCCCTTTTCTAATAAAAATTCGGCTAAGTAAGAGCCGTCCTGTCCGGTGATACCGGTGATAAGTGCTGTTTTAGACATTGGTAACCCTACTTTCATTAGCTTTTATTGTTTTTTGTATTTCATCCACCAATAAATATACTGTGCTGCATGGATTCATTTCAGATGCTTTATTAACAATCTCTTTGAATGCATTATGTCTGTGTCTAGCTCTATCTATAGCTTCTTCTTCATCTCCATACTCTTTTAATAAATTATATATTTCTGCATCAGCTTTTTTATACTCTTTACCAGTTTTTTGTTTAAAAAGCTTTGCAAAACGCTTCCAACATTCTTCAGACGTATTACAGCAAGTCATATTCTGGAAGTATGCTTCAAACCATACTTCCAGACAACAATTCGACCAAGCGGCATTTATTCCTTCTCTATTAGCATTTTTGATAATATCATCAAAATCTTTGACTTCATCTCTATCAAACATAATCCATAGTTTCGCATATTGTGGATTTGATGCAGCCTTTTCCTTACATACTTTTATTAAATCCTGAGTTCGTTGATCTTCAATAACTTTAATTACAAGTCTTCCTTGCAAACTTTTAGGTAATGTGTTTTTTAACCCAGTTATATAATTACCTTCTGTTTCCTTAGTATCTGTTACAATCAAATAATGTCCTAAGTCTCGAACTCTTTGTAACCTATTCATTCTTTGAGTTCTATTGCCACAATGATCTTTTTTAGCCATGCTTCTTTCCCTCCATATGCATTAATGCTTTTAATGAAGGTATTGCTCCATATTGACCAAGCAAATAGTTTTCTACATAATTGTTTTCTGATTCCACTCCTTTAAAATCTGCTAAAGAATATAATGTAGAAATCCCATTATTGTCTTTATCTGTAAACCATATTTCGTCTTTACGTAAAATATTGTTTTTTAATTGCCATAAGTCATGAGAAGTAAATATTATTTGCGCATGATGAATGTTAACTTCTGGATCCATAAAGGTAATTAATATATTTCTTACCAACAATGGATGTAATCTTGAGTTTAGCTCATCTACTAATAATACACTTCCTCTTTCAATACAATCTTGAATAAATTGGTATAAAGCAAACATCTTAAGAGTACCGTCAGACTCCTGACTCAAAGGCAACAAAACGGTACCTCCATCAAGGTTCTTATGCTTGGTTTTTATATTGAGAATTTGTTTTCCATCATCATCTGATTTTAAAACTTCAACATCGAAACCAATTATTGACGAATCAAAAGTCGCAAGATATTTCACCACTTGATTTTGAACATCTAAACTATCTGCAAATCCTGCCGGTGCTTGATGAGATAGCCCTTCGTTCTCTCTAGGATCACCAAAATTTGTTATTCTATTTTCCATAAACCAATTAATAACAATTTTAAATCTGTTGATTTTAAGAAATGAGCCCAAGGATAATATTAACGTTT
>CAMGAZ010000323.1 GCA_946008205.1 uncultured Clostridium sp.
TAGTGGACCAGTAAGAATTAAATTTGATACAACCAAATTATGGGATGTTTATAATAACATGATTAAGCACAGAAGAAATAATTTAAATATTAGCTTTGATATACCTGATGATTTTGATATAAATAGTGAAAATTTATTTGATGAGCTTGATAAGATAAAATTCGTTCATTATTATTTTAATGGCGCATTACCTAATTCAACGATTGCACAGTTTAATCAGCTTAATGATACAAGAGGTTTAAGTAGTGAAGAAATAGGACAAAGAAGTGAGATGTTTGAAAACTTATCATCTTCTATAAGTGCACCAGTAAAGTTTGATTTAACGGTAGAACAAAAGAAAAAGTTAGAATCATACATACGACGTTATAGAAAGCAAAATCCTGAATTTTTAGAGCAAGATGTTAATGATATTATAAGAATGTAGGAAAAATGTAAAATAAAAATGTCGGTTTTCCTACATTCTTTTTGTTATACTTTTTATATAATATGGAGGTATAACATGAGAGAATTAAATAAATTAAAACAGGAGTTATTGATTATGAAAACAAATAATATAAAACCAAATTATGCCGAATTGGCTAGAATTCATAATTGTGATTATAGAACTGTAAAAAAATATGATAATGGCTATGAAGGTAAACCAACTACTAGAAATAAGGAATCTAGATTAGACAAATACAAAGATGAAATAAAAAATAAACTAGAGTTGCCTGGTTCTACAATAAAAGGTACTTATGAATATTTTAAAAATAAAGATGATAATATTGGTAATTATTCTAACTTTTATAAATATTCAAAAGATTTTAAAAGAAATAAACAAAATAATAAATTTCATCCAAGATATGAAACTGAATTTGGTAAGCAACTGCAATTTGATTGGAAAGAAGATATAAAAATGTTTAACAAACATGGAGAAATATTTGAATTTAATATATTTTCTTCTACACTTGGAGCTAGTAGATTACATGTATTTATATATAGTAAATTTAAAACAAGAAATGATGTTCAAAGATGTTTAGTTAAAACGTTTAAATATATTGGTGGTTTACCAGAAGAAACCTTGACAGATAATATGAGTAGTATTGTTGATACAAAGAAAAAAGAATTCTATAAAGAATTCAAAGAGTTTTCAAAAGATATCGGATTTATTCCAAAAAAATGCAAACCAAGACATGCCTATACAAAAGGAAAAGATGAGTCATGTAATAGATTTATGAGTTGGTTAATTCCTTACAATGGTGAATTTGAAACAGAAGAAGAATTAATAAAAATAATTGAAGAAATAAATTTAAAAGTTAATAAACAAACTAATGAAACTATAGGTGTTCCACCTATAATGTTATTTCAAAAAGAAAAAGAATATTTAAAACCACTCCCAAATGATAAAATATTAAATTCATATTTATATGATACTGTTTCAGTCAAAGTATCAAATGAATCATTATTTTATTACAAAGGTTCTAAATATTCCGTACCAATAAAGTTTATTAATCATACGGTCTCACTAAGAGAAGAAGACAATAAACTTTATGTATATTATAACAAAGATTTAATAACAATACACAATTTATCTTCAAATTATATTAATTATAAAGAAGAACATTATAGTGAAGGAATAAAGAATATATTAAGAAATAAGGGACAAGAAGAAATAGATTTAATAGCTAGAAAAAATTTAGATTTAATAAATAAATTAAGTGAGGTATAAAATGAGTAATTACATTAAATTAACAAATAATTTAGAATTATTAAAATTAGAAAAGATAAAAGAAAATATAGATCAATATATAGATTTAATAAATAATAAAAAGAAAGATGTTGTTGATGCATTATATGAGTTAACGAATTTAGAAATAGAACTTAGAAATGAAAAAGCAATTTATGGTTGTGTTAGAACTGCTGGATTTCCATTCTTAAAAACATTTGAAGATTTTGATTTTTCATTTCAGCCAACAATAAATAAAGAACAAATAATAGATTTCAAAAATTTAAGATTTATAGAAAATAAAGAAAATATAATATTTGTTGGAAGTCCAGGAGTTGGCAAAACACATCTAGCCACAGCAATAGGAATAACAGCAGCACAAAATAGAAATTCAACATATTTTATAAATTGCAATGATTTAATAGCAAATTTAAAGAAAGCAAATTCAGAAAATAGATTTATAAATAGAATTAATCATTATGCCAAATATAAAGTATTAGTAATAGATGAAGTTGGATTTCTACCAGTTGATCCGGAAGGAGCAAATATGTTATTTCAATTAATAAATAAAAGATATGAAAGACATTCAACCATAATAACAACAAATAAACCATTTGGTAAATGGCATGAAATATTTAATGATGTAACATTAGCGAATGCAATTTTAGATAGATTACTACATCATTCACATATTATAAATATTAATGGTAATTCATATCGTTTAAAAAATAAATTAAAAATAGATTCAGAATCATCTGAAACTATATAAATTTGATTACAAAAAAACTACATTTTTATTTTCAACTTTTTCTACATTTTTATATTGACTTTAACA
>CAMGAZ010000324.1 GCA_946008205.1 uncultured Clostridium sp.
AGTATGGCGAACAATGCCATTGTTTCTACGACTTAGCTGAAGTTAAAGCTGCTGAGGAAAAAAGGGAACGACAAGAAAATGCGTTAAAAGGAATTATTTTAGCCAATGGCGTTGCAGAAAGCCAAGCTCATGAAGAATGTAACTCTTATGAAAGAAGTGATTCTAGTGGTGGATGGTTTATATTATGTTCGTTAATTGTAGTGGGGTCATTAATTACAATAGCGGAAAAACAGATAAACCATACTTTTTTCTGGCCATTAGGGAGTTGGTCAATTAGCTATATTATAGCAATCATTATTTCATTAGTTACGAATAAGAAATTCAATAGAGTCACTCTCATTTATCTACCTACTATGCTTACGATTATATTCATGATAATTATGTCATTAGCTACTGGAAATAACTACTTTTCTATATGGCTATATCAACCTGATCTTGATGCATATAAAAGAATGTATATATTTAACTAGCGTAACAATATAAATAGAATTATCAGAGATAGGAGAAGTGATGCTTATGTTACAAAATATCAAACGTTTGTGGAAATATATTCTCTTAGAAAGTTTTGCTATTCATTTCCTTATTTGCAATTTTACTCAGCTTTTTACTGGAAAATTTTGGGAGTCTCCTATTAGTGGAATATTTGGTTTCATTATTACACTATTTGTAGTAAGCTTTATGAATACAGTAGCTGAGAATAACTTGGAATTTGAAGTGAATCTTGATATGCGTATAATCAATGTTACTTATATTTATTGGCAGGCTGTTGCCTATGCTGCTATATACTTACTGATTTTACAAGGAATCAATTTAAGCTATATTTATTTTGTTGGCGAAAATATAGGTGCGCAGATGATGTTGGGAATGACTTTTTTAGCTGCGCCTGTATTCTGGATTACAATAGGGATATCGCTAGTTGCTTGGTTCACTAGCAGAGTTGTATCAGGAGTTGCTCAGGTATCGTTGGCTAATCGTGTATTGAAAGAAAGCAAAGGGAATTTAAAGACTGGTGAAGCATTATTACTAATAAAAGTGCTGGATGATATTAGTGAAAATGTTCCGACGGACTTTAACCCCAAATTTAAAGAAGGCACATTCGACAGCTTTTTAAAATTTACGAATGGTATTCCTGGTTTTGCTACTAATGGACATTTAGATGAAATTTGTGATCAGTTTCAGCTGATGCAAAATAAATACAAAAAGATGGCGTATATCTGCATAGGGATAATGCTAGTATTACATATTTTAGGGTTAAATACATTGCCATCATTATTTTAATAAGGTTGACAGTATATAATTAAATTACAAGTATACTGTTATATTATCTATAGCAGTATACTTGTTTTACAATTTAATAATTGACAAAAAGTAGGGAGGCGCTTTGCTATGGAGCATGAATTATTAAAGCTTAACAGTCATTGTAATTGTGAACTCGAATTTAATGAGATTGTGGAGGCAGTGGTATTAGTTTATAAGGATAGCGTAGATATCTATTACCAGCATACTAAGGATGAAATAGCTGTTTCTGTATTACCAGGTAAGAAGTGCTTAGCGATGTTGAGTACAACTGCTGATTACCTTCTGCTCAAGAAAAAAGGTAAAAAGCTTATTTTTAAACAAGGCTATACTTATAGTGATTACCCTTGTTATGAAACGATAAAGATAATATTTAAAAATAATGATGTTGTTGTCAAACGTAAAAAAGATAAGAAGGAAGAACGCATCAGGATATATGATCGGTTAGACGAAATGTTTGAGCGGATCAGCGAAGACTATGATAGTGGACAAGAAGAGGAGGATGACGATCCTATTGCTGTTTTAGGGGATTTAGAGATTAACATGGAAGGGGATACAAGTGATGAATGATAATATAACAATTAAAAAGCTGTTTTGTGATATGCTTAAATTTATGATAAGCGTTATGGCTTTATGCTGTAGTTTTAGCTATTTTTTTAAAGTAGTATATTCATATGCTATAGAAGGATTTCCTTTGTTGATAGCAGTTAAGTATAACTTTATGCATATATATTTGTTGTGGATTGCTGGATTAGCAGTTTGGCTAACAATAAAAGAAAAAGGTCTGGCTTTTGCAACAGCTTTAATTCTTTTTACCAGTGGTTATTTTGGAAGACTCTTAGGAGATGATGTATTTATTAGAGAGGAATTCGCAGTACGTATAACTGCTATTTTTGTGGTCGTTATGCTTGTGTTAGGATATTTACGTTATAGATATCGTGGCGGTGAGACAAGACTTCTTGATTATCTAATTCTTGCTGCATGCACGGTGTTTTTGAGCTGCATCAATGATGTTGGTCTCATTGCGTATTGGCTAAAAATATTTGATTTCAATTATGTCAAAGATGTTATGATTGGTATGTACGTACCTTGCAGCGCTGGCCTAATATATTTGTTTGAAGTGATGATACGTAATGAAGTTTTACATGTTGATTCTTCAAATTAAGGGAATTAGCAGGCATAGCGATTTTTCTTGCTATTTATCTAACAACTTCTTATAATTATAATTAGAAAAGTAATT
>CAMGAZ010000325.1 GCA_946008205.1 uncultured Clostridium sp.
GCTTCTACTTCTTTTATACAAAGAAGATTTAAAGTAGGATATGCTAGAGCAGGAAGAATAATAGACCAAATGGAAGAAAGAGGAATAATTTCTGGATACCAAGGAAGTAAACCTAGAGAAGTTCTTATGACGAAAGAACGTTGGGATGAATTAAATTCATAATAAAAGCAAAGGATGAATAAAATATGAAAATATTTTCAAAGATTACTTCTAATGAGTATAATAATAGGTTAGAAAAAATACTAGATAATAAACCCTTTGACGAAAATGTAAAAAATTTATTACTAAGTATGCTCTATAAAATAGAAAATGGCTATAATGATTATATTAAAGTTAAGTATAATGCCATTCAAAAAGAAGAATTTATGGAAAAAATTTTAAACATTGTTGATGAACAATGCTTTGAAATAAAAGCCGTTACGCCAAAAACTGAAGACAGTAAGCCATTAGAAGAAAAAGATACAATTTGCAAAATAGATATTGACAAAGGCTATATATTAACATATGCAAATGAAGAAGATTTACTATATTCACTCATTAAAATGAATCTACTACAAGAAGTATATGCATATAATAAGAAGAATGAGTTAAAGTCATTTGAAGAAACATATTATGGGAAAGCAATCAAAGAATTTATATTAGAGGCTAGCTGTCTGAATAATAGTGAAATTATACGAGATTTTGATGGGTGGTCTTGGAATAATAACTTAAAGAATAATGCAGATATCGAATATAATCTAGTATTTCAAAATATAATGATGCTAAGTATTAAAATAGACAATATAGAATTTTACGGTAAAAAATTTGAGGCGATATTTACTGATGATACAATGTCGCTTGAAAAGAGCATGTATATTATGATGCTGACATTGGTTGCGGAACAAAATGAGAGCATAAGAGAAGAAATTAAAGATAGATTAAAAGAACTTACAAGCCTATTAAATTTGATGAAAAACAATAAAGCATTCTTAGACAAAATTACAGACAAAAAAAAGGCAATATTTAGTGACATAAAACGCATAGACGAAACCTTAAACGACAAAATAAAATTAAGACAAGAATACGAGAAAAGAAATTCTAAATTACCAAATAAGGATAAGATATTTAGTGTTAGCTATTTATCTGATATCTTAGAAAGAGAAAGACAAGAAAAATTAGATAAAATAAAAGCAATGAACAATTTCCTAGATCCAAGCAAATATGCAATACAAAAACAGAAGATAGAAAATGAAAGCGATTTATTAAATAGGGTAATTGAAAATCTAGAGGATAACATTCTAAAAAAGAAATCGATAGTAAATTTACAAATGGAATTTTTAAATAAGTATATAAAGCAAATAGAACAAAATGCGAACAGTAAGGAATACTTAGAAAAAATAATATACCAATTTAGATACTATTGTTTACTACCGATATCCAAGGGAAAAAGTGTAAATGATGTGGAAGAACTGCAAAGTTCAATACAAAAAGCTATGAATGTTATTATAGATAATTGCATAGACAAAGAAATAATAACGAATTTTTCTGATAGTGCAAGTCTTTGCTATAATATATTAAAATATGTATTTATAACTAAAATAATAGATTTAAAGGAAATACAAATTCGCATAATTAAAGTAAGAGAAGAAAAATATGTAAATGAAATACAATATCATATTACAATTAGTATATATGATACTAAAGAAGCAGAAAGTATATATAATGAAACTATATACAATTTAGAATTACTAAATGTAAAATTAAACAAGAGAATTCCACTATTTTTAAAATAATTGTTACGATATTCTTAGTTCATTTTATAGAATATTGAGTCAATGAAATATAACAAGGTGAAAGGAGAGAAACTAATGAATATAACTTTTTTAGGAGCTACAAAAACTGTAACTGGATCAAACTTTTTAGTCGAAGGTGCAGGGAAAAAGTTTCTAGTTGACTGTGGAATGTACCAAGGAAAAGCAACAGATGAAATGGAAAATGAAGCTCCATTTTTGTTTGATGTAGCTGACATAGATTTTATGCTATTAACACATGCACATATAGATCACTCTGGAAGGATACCAAAATTGTACAATGAAGGGTTTAGAGGGCCAATATATGCTACAAAAGCTACTTGTGACTTATGCTCGATAATGTTACCAGATAGTGGACATATACAAGAGCAAGAAAATGAATGGAAGAACAATAAAAGAAAAAGAAAAGGGTTAAAACAGCAACCACCATTATATACTGCAGAAGATGCTACCAAATCTTTAGAAATATTCCATCCTGTAAAGTATGATGAGATTATAGACATAGATGAAAACATACACGTAAGATTTAATGATGCAGGACATATGCTAGGTTCAGCAATAATAGAAATATGGGTAAATGAAGATGGAAAAACGACTAAGACAGTATTTACAGGAGATTTAGGAAACAATGACATTCCGCTCTTGGCATCCCCAACAATGATTGAAGATGCGGATTATCTGGTTATGGAATCTACATATGGCGATAGATTACATGTTGGAACAGATGATAAAGCACAAGTGTTTTT
>CAMGAZ010000326.1 GCA_946008205.1 uncultured Clostridium sp.
ATCCCAATGTGTCATGGTTTTATGACCAATTTTTTAGAGTAATCGTGTTTTATCAATGGTCATAACTTGCTCATACAAAGCAATAGAGGTCTCCTTGACTCCTGCGTCCGG
The DNA here is from genome assembly GCA_946008205.1 of uncultured Clostridium sp. Classification (GTDB taxonomy): domain Bacteria; phylum Bacillota; class Clostridia; order TANB77; family CAG-508; genus CAG-245. The sequence goes on from CAMGAZ010000326.1 coordinate 112, forward strand.
AAAGATTGTTACGTGAGTAGGCAATCTGTGCTTCTTCGCTGTCGTAATCGGCGCAACCATGACTGTAGGAGCGTAATAGTTGCCCTTGTTGTTTTGTAGGACGATTGCAGGGCGGCTTCCGCCCTGCTCAGACCCCACTCCACAACCAAAATCTACATAATAGATATCACCACGATTGATTGATTCCATTGTATGTACCTTACCTTTCGTTTTTCTTAACTCTGTTTCTTGCAGGCTTGCTGAATGCGTACAGCCTCTGGTCTTCAACAACCTCTTTTTCAACCTCAGTCATGTCATCATAGTGCTTCACGAGCCTGTTGATAAATCTTTGTGCGGTCTTGTACTGTCCTTCAGTCATCAGTCTTGCAATCAGCTTGATTGTAGCTTCATACTTGGTCTTTTTGTATTCGTTCATTTTGTTTCTCCTTATGTATTGTGGTTTTTTATTGTACTTATATTATACCACATCTTGATTGATTTGTCAAGAGGTTTTGCAAAAGTTTTTGAAAAATTTTTTGCTTACGTTTTTTTTATGTAACCCCTTGCTTGATTACGTATATATTATACCATAAGCAAGGGTAGAAATCAATAGATGAAATATGAATTTATTATAAATTGTTGTTCATATTTGTGTATTGAAATTTGGGCGAGAATGGTGAACTTTTTCTATCAAATCTTTTGTCGTAAAATTCTTGTACTGTAGTACAACCTTCTTGTCGATTGGAAGTAAATAATTGATTGCATTTACAATTACAACATTCGCTATCCATTAATTCTTTATCAAGTTGTTCCTTGGTATAGTCCATTCCATATCGCTTAATCATGGCTGTGTTATTGAATGTCGTGCTTTTACTTACCAACCTATCTCCACAACAACATGAGTTTGTACCTATATAATGTAAGTCATTATCTGCAATACTGAATGGAATGTTGTGCTCTTTGAAATAATGTATAAATGGTTCGTAATACTTCAACCTAATATCGGGTTTAAGATTCAATAAGCCCATCTGCGTAAAATCTTCTCTATTCAGCCCCAAGAGATTGATTAAGTATTCTTTATGCTCCTTATTATGCCGAACAACATTCAGCCCAACAAGACAAAAATAAACAACCACAACAAACATTTTTACAATTTCCATTGTTGCCAAGTTGGGAATAAATGGCTGTATTCTGATACCCACTCTAAATCCGGCACGCTTGAGGTCTTTATAAAATTTTAGTCTACTTTGAATGTCGGGTACATTAGGTTCGAGGTCGATGCGGTTTTCTATATTGGTAACAGACAATTGAAATGTATGCAACTTAGGGTCAATATTCGCTCCATATACAGTATCGCTTTTAGTACTGAACAGAATAGATATATCGTAACCATTACATATATCAATCATATCTTTAGTAATATGATACCGTCCTTCTAATGGTTGAAAAGGGTCGCTCATGCCACCACAATGCCACGTAATACGTTGTGATATTAGGGTATCAAGAAAATTTTTACAGTCGACTTTGCCTTCATCAAAAATTGTTTTTAGTTTATGCTCGATTTGTTTAAGATTTCCCACTTGAAAATCTTTATCATATTCGCAAATAACACGATTGTTCGCAAAACAATATTTGCATCCAAAGCTACAGTTTTTGTAAGTGTCAACTCTTATGGGTAAACCACAAATAGCGAATTTACTACTAACATTTAGGGGATTAAAAGTTTTCACTTCATCGCCTCCTCAATCATCGCTTTGACTTCTTCGTAACTTTCTTGAGTAAAATAATGAGATTGCTGTATTTCTTGGTCGTATCTCCAGTTTTCTTTAGAATAAACAGAAGTCGTATTTATACTTGTTCCTCCTGTATTCAAGGGCGATATCATCTCAATGCAATTAACATTAAGAAGAATGCTGCATCCACCCTCAGTTGTTACTTCAATAAATCCTTTCATCCTAAATCAATGCCTTCTATTTTAGCGCGAACTTCAAGCCCATTCAAATATCCTTCCATCCACTTCATCTGTCTTGCAAGTATCCATATTGGACACGTAGGTTTAAAGTCCAGCTTGCCCGCCTCGTACTTTTCAAGCATCATACATAGCTTGTCATACCTTATTTTGGTTTGCCAATATTCAGCCTTGAGCCTATCCTTGTAGTCTGCTGAAGTCATCAGTTCAATTGTTTCATTAAGATCGTACATTTTAATTATCCTCCCAATCTTCCTTGCCTGTCCCCAATTCACAAAATCCGTCACATCGCTTGAACGTGTCATAGATAATACAGTATACTAACTCATCTTGACGAAACACATCAAGGTATGGTTTATGTTCATGGTGGATGCAGTCTTTGCATCTTACAACTTTGCGACCAGCGTCGATTTCATCTTCCCCCTTATCCCATGCCGCAACCCACGCGTCATTTTCTAAGCAACCGACAATTTCC
>CAMGAZ010000327.1 GCA_946008205.1 uncultured Clostridium sp.
CTTAACATTAATTACAATGGAAGAAATAGCTGGCTGGGGCTTAGGACATAATTTTGCTAACCAAACAATTAGTGAAATATTAGATGATTCTAAACAAGAAAGAGTTGTTTTTATACGTCAAAAGAGTTCCATTCATGATGTCATTACTTTATTTGAAAATAGTATTAAAAACAAACAGAAAACGCCATTTATTATCATTACAGAAACTGGTAATTGTAATGAAGAACCATTGGGTGTTATTTCTACTTATGATTTAGTTGGTATTTTATCAGCGATGTTGTAAGAAATATCGCAATTATTCACAATATTGCAATTTATAGGTGACGTACTACAATCCTGAATTTTACAGTTTTTAAGCAAAAAAAGTGGTTGAGAAGGCTTAATTAAGCCGTTTTCACCACTTTTTGTTTATGCACTTGATTATAGTAATATTTTGTCGTTTTTGGATTTCTTAATAATATTTCTTATTTTTGATTTTTGCATGATTTGATAATCCGTCCGATAACCAAATAATTGATGTAAATCATCTGTTATATCTTTACGTGTATAAGATGGTACATATCCTGCATTTTCTATTAGTGTTAATTTCATGCTTTTTAGTGTGTCCATAATTTCTTGTACTGTATATTTATAATTTAATTTCTTCTCTAATATTCTATAAACAAGTAACGCTATAAAACATGTTAGAAAATGTGCTTGTATAGAATCCTGTCTGGAAACATATACAGGTCTTGCTTTAAAATCTGTTTTCATGATTCTAAAGCATTCTTCAATTTGCCACCTTCTCTTATTGATGTTGATGATTTCTTGAACATCTCCTTCTAGATTGGTTGATACAGCGTAAAATCCATCATATCTTTCTTCTTCATTTACTATGTCATAGTCAATATAACATTGTATGTCATTGGCTATTTCTCCATCTTCTGTAACTGAATTCTGTTTAATAAAGCGCATTGGATCATTGGGATTATGTCTATTTTTCTTTAATTTGCCATTCTCGGCAATTGATTTTTTTGCTCTTTCAATTTGATTGTCTCTTATTGAACGTTGATATTTTTTGTATTTGACAGAATATGTGACTATTAGAGTTTCAGATAAACCTGCCGTTTCTAATGGAATTTCTTTGTAGTAAATACTATTTATAACATCGTCATCATTTTCGTCCAATGTATTTATATCAATAAATTTGTCGCTGCCAAGTTTTCTGAACTGCTTTGGATTTAAGGCAGTGTCTTTATCTTCTTTTTTTAATTTTTTTAATGATTGTGTAATCACATATGCTCTATCACTTAAATTGTTGAATTTTTTATTGTTTTTTGAACCAAGACCAGAATCGGAACAATATATAAATTTAGTACATCCAAAGTCTTGAATCACTTTTTCTTCTAATGGTTTTAAAGTTAATTGCTCATTTTGATTTCCAGGATAAACGCTGAAGGAAAGAGGAAAACCATCTCCATCCATAAATAATCCCATTCCAACAATAGGATTAGGTCTATTTTCTTTACTCTTACCATATTTTCTGTCGTCTTTTTCTTGCTCGATTTCAAAAAAGTAATTTGTGCAATCATAATAAAGAACACTGGTATTTCTTTTATGAATAAATTGACTATTTCTATATAGTTCACTTTGGATATAATCCATTTCAGAAGAAAGAACTTGTAAAGCACGATAAACATCATGAAGTTCATACTTAGGTTTTTCTAAAAAAGACTGACAGTAAGAATAAGAAGACAATTTACTGGAAGGATTTAAAATACGAGCATAAATCAAATCAGACAAAATAGCTTCTAAATCATATTGAAAAGAATATTTATTTTTAATATTTCGACAAATGTTATCTAATCTTAAAGAAGAACAGATAGATTGAAGAAACAAGTAACCACAGTTAAACGATAAAGCTTTGTTTTTATCAATGATTTGAGAAGGATAAAGAGGAACAAGAATTCGATCATTATCATCATTATATTTTTGGGTTTCAATAGCTACTTGTTCTTTACACCATTTAATAACACCATCTCGGTCAGTGTTAAGCTTAGAAGAAAGATCAGCTAAAGAACCAAGTTTTCTAATAGTTTTAGAAGTACTTTTGCCATAGGAATTAATAAAAGATTGTTGAATATAAAAGTGTTCAGAGTTTTTAGAAGAAGTAATCACCAGTTTCATAAAAAAGCCCCTAAATAATTATAACGCATATAACTACATATAACTATATAGAAGTACGTAATAATTGACAAAAAAATATAATAAAAACAGCGATATTATGCGCTGTTTTGAATTTAAGACTTATTTTTTACTGTAAAAGACCCGTTAAACATTATTTATAATTTCTATTTTTTTCTGGTTTATTTCTATATTTTTCTTATATCTATCGTATTGAAGAAAGCTATAAAGGTTTTAGTTTCATCCTTCTTTTACATATCTCTACATGTAGTTTTATGACAAGCTATTCATTTTCTGCATTACGCAAATTTTTAAAAATTAATTTCTATTTATCAACTATATTTTTATGCTAATCTTTTGTTT
>CAMGAZ010000328.1 GCA_946008205.1 uncultured Clostridium sp.
GCCGGCCCCCTTTGTGACAAAAAAGAATGCCCTGCATCTCTGCAAGGCATTCTTGAAATAAGCGACCCATTTTGATACGAAATGCACACCCCTGCCGACCTTTCGTTAAAATGTACGGGGAATCGTTAAATGGTTTGCACAAACGAACTGCCTCCCATTTATTCTTCAACTGATCGCCTTGCGCACATACTCATATCATCGAATGCATCTTGGTCAACGGGATAATGTTGGTAACTCATATCATGGAAATTATACCCTATTACACCGGTACGATATCCGAAAAACAAAAAGTCATATTGATCCACACTATCTTTTTGGATTTCTGCAAATCGTGTCATACTGGCTTCTAAATCGAATGGAATTGGTGGTTCATTAAAGAAGATAAACAATCCCATTTTAGCAAACCCCTTTGCCTTATATGTCGGTAGAATTCTAATCTTTTTGCGCAATGCTTTTTCGAATATTTTCCACTCCATATCGCTATTTACGACTGGGTATGATATGCCAATAGTATCAACCGTACCACCATTTTTCTCAATTAAACGCTTGCATTCCTGCTTGTCGTGCACCGTCTGTTTACCAAAACGCCATTTTGCATATTCACCATCGATCTGAGCGGTTTGAGGTGCTATAGCTTCCGTAATCTCAATCCCTATGGCCTTATCCTCGGTCTGCAAATCCGGTGAGTCTAACCAAATAAACTTAGAGGAGAACTCCGGCAAAATATATTTTAGCATAGAAAACGATAATTTCTCAATGTACGTTGTTTGTAGTTTTGCATTTAATGTCTTATTGAAAGAATTGTTTTCTATCATTTTTCCTCCTCTACCACGGTAGTTTTGTCTTTATAGAAATAGGTGGTCTCGGCTGTCTTTTGTCATTCAGTTGATTCAACTTCGTCGAGCATAATTCTTTTTCTTATGTATTCATTCGTTAGTTCTTCGTCATAATTTACACAAATAAGTCGTACACCTTTTTCTTTACAGATTCTCTTTTTTCGGCTATCATGCTCTTTTTGTACTTCTAGTTTTTCTTTTCCTCCCCAGTGTTCAACTGCTTGAAAATGTTGTAATCCTTGATACTCAAAAGCAAGTTTTATGCTTGGAATATAAATATCTAATTCCAACCCCTCTAACCAATTAGGGCGGTGGTGGCGGATTATTTCTACATCTGGGTAGATTTCTTCTACGATATGGAACAACATCGTCTCACTTACCCATGCGTCACCAATTTTGGGATATCCAAACTGCTCTCTTACCAAATTTTCGATTGCATTTTGGAATTCTCGCTGTAGTTTATAGAGTTCGCCTTCTGTTCCAGTATTTTTATTCATAAGATGTGCCAATCGTTGTACGTAATCGTAAAAGGCCGGTGTACACTCATCCGGTAAAATATTCAATTCTCGAATCTGATAAGGATCGATACCTAATCTAAATTCTTCTTGCTTAATATACCATCCAAATCTTTGTTTAAAAACACCGCCATACATCGGGTGACAATATTTCATTAATGGAATCTTCTTATTGCAGCGAAAGCATAGGCTTTCCTTAAAGCCAAACGGCTCTAGGGGATGCTCTTTATGTGCTATTGAGATTTCAGCAATTGTCTTGGGGAAATAATCTGTTCCTAAGGGGAAAGCTTTAGACCCTGTATAATTATCAAGCGGTTGCCTTTTCCTCAACGCAATATAGTTTTCAATAGCCTGACGCTGGCACTCGCAAAAGTATATTTTTTCACCGATATCTTCGGAAAATCCAAAGAAAGCACCATAGTGCTCTGGATAATAGACAATCGGTAGAGGCAAATCTTCGTAGGTTATAGCCCCTAAAGATACTTCTCGTTCGTTATTGTTTCGAACAAGAGGCATGTATTTCCCTGCATTCCTTTTTACTTTTTCGATGAACTCATAATAATCGCATGCCGACTTATATGGCTTTCCGTAAAACAAAACTTTCGCATTTTTCCATTTTTGGATTTTATCGATCATTGTTAATACGATATCTTGAACACGCACATAATCTATTATGTCATCAACAAAGCATTGTGTAATTCCTTCACTACAAGCATAATTAGGCAGTTGTTTTGCCAAATTACATACTTTTTTATATTGAGTAGATTTTGAAATCCCAAATTCTATATAGATAATATGCATCTCTAGTCACCTCTTTTTTATTGTATCATACGAACGCCTTCGTTACAATTCTGATGCTAAGTATATTGTAACTGCTATTTTTTTGTGTTGCAATCCATCCACCGTAATCTGCACACCCCTTGAGGGTAAAATGCACACAGCAACGACCTTTCGTTAAATTGTTCAAGAATTTCATAAAGAAAAGGCTCTGTGGAAGCTGGTTGTCAGCGACCATAGAGCCTTAATTCTAGCTATTTATCTTGAAAACGAACAGAAATTCATAAAAAATAATTGGAAACCAGAACAAATACACATTGTATCAATACTGGTTTCCAATTATGGTGCGCCGGAAGGGACTCGAACCCCCGGCCTTCTGATTCGTAGTCAGACACTC
>CAMGAZ010000329.1 GCA_946008205.1 uncultured Clostridium sp.
TATGTATAATGCTATTATAATATTGAATTATGTGTCTATCGCTCAGCAGGATAGAGCGCTCCCCTCCTAAGGGAGAGGTCGGGGGTTCGATTCCCTTTAGGCACACCATTTTAATACTAAATATTTTATGAGGCTAGAGCTTTACTAGCTTCATTTTATTAGAAGGGATTTTTTACATGAAACATATTTTAAGTTATATGAGACGAGCTGTTGAAGATTATGATATGATTCAAGATGGTGATAAGATTGCTGTTGCTTTATCTGGTGGAAAGGATTCTGTTACTATGCTTAAAGCTTTAAAAAGTTTGCAGTATTTTTATCCAAAGAAATTTGATTTAATTGCTATTAGTGTAAATCCAGGCTTTGAGTTTTTCGATTCCGATTTTTTGCAAAAAACTTGTGATGAGCTTGATATCCCTTTTATAGAGGAAAAATATGATATAAGTAAAATAGTATTTGAGGACAGGCAAGAGAAAAATCCATGCTCTTTATGTGCTAACTTGCGCCGCGGAATTTTAAATACAACTGCTAAACGTGAACATTGTTCTAAAATTGCTTTAGGGCACAATTTAGATGATGTTTTATAATGAATTTATTTTTTGCAGGTAGCATATCAACATTTTCTCCAGTAAGTTATATGGATAAATCTGGAGTAACTGTAATTAGACCACTTATCTATGTTCCGGAAAAAGAAACTAAACGCTATGTAAGAAGGTCTGGTACTCAGATAATGCCAAAAGTTTGTCCTATGGACGGTCATTCTACAAGAGAATATGTTAAAAATTTAATAGTAGAATTAGCTATTAAGAATCATCATGTTAAAGCAAATATCATGGGAGCTATAAAGCGTAATCAAATTAATGGTTGGAAAGATACTACTCAAAGAGGCTAATAAAATGAACCAAAATTATTAAACTTTTTTGTCTAATAATTTTGGTTCATTTCAAATTGACTTCATTTTTTACATTCTTGCTTGTTCTTCCATAACCTTTGTTAATTCTTTTAATTGTTTTTCTGCATCGTCTTCTGATTTTCCTTTTACTCCCATATAGAATTTAATCTTAGGTTCTGTTCCAGAAGGCCTTACACAGCACCAAGCGTCATTTTCTAGCCCATAATATAGTACATTTGAATTTGGTAGTCCTGTGTTTATGCTATCTCCCGTTAAATTATTTTTTATTACATCTAATTTATAATCTCTAAATTCCAATACTCTATATTTTCCAAGAGCTTTCGGAGGATTATTTCTCATTTTTTCCATCATTTGTTTTATTTCTTCAGCTCCACTTGCACCTTCTCTTGTAATAGAAACAGTATATTCTTTATAATACCCATATTTTTCATATATGTTTATCATTTGATCCCATAGAGTATAGCCTTTTTCTTTATAGTATGCTGCTGCTTCGCAAAGAGCCATTACTGCTGCAATTCCATCCTTGTCTCTCGCATGCGTTCCAATTAAGCACCCATAACTTTCTTCAAAGCCAAACATATAAGTATATTCAGCTGTTTGCTCAAATTTTCTAATTTGTTCTCCTATATATTTAAATCCTGTAAGAACTTCTATTAGCTTTAAATTATACTCTTTTGCTATGGCATCTGCTAAGTTTGATGATACTATCGTTTTTATTAAAGCTCCATTTGCAGGGATTTCTCCTCTTTCTTTTTTTTGAGATAATTAATATTCTTCAATTAGTAATACTGACATATTGCCCGTAAAAGGATGATATTCCCCAGTTTTTGAATCTTTTGCATATACTCCCAATCTATCAGCATCTGGATCATTTGCTAAAACTATGTCTGCATTTACTTTTTCCGCTAACTCCAAAGCTAATTTAAAAGCATTCGCATCCTCTGGATTAGGATAACTTACTGTTGGGAAATCACCATTTGGTTTTTCTTGCTCTGGCACTACATATACATGTTCAAATCCTATCTCTTTTAATATTCTTTGAACTGGCTCATTTCCAGCTCCATGTAACGGAGTATACACAATGTTAATGTCTTTTTGTACTCTTTTTATAGTCTCTGGATTTAATACTAATTTTTTTAATGTACTTATATATGCATCATCTATATTGCTTCCTATAACATTATATAGGCCTTGCTTTTCGGCTTCTTCTCTTGTTGTACTTTTTATTTTTGAGAAATCTGTTATCGCATTTACTTCCTCAATTATTCCTCTGTCATGTGGCGGAACTATTTGAGCTCCATCTTCCCAATAAACTTTATAACCATTATATTTTGGAGGATTATGGCTTGCTGTTATCATTACCCCTGCAATACAATTTAACTGCCTTACGGCAAACGATAATTCTGGACCCGGTCTTAAACTTTCAAATACATAGGTTTTTATTCCATTCGCATTTAAACACAAAGCTGTAAATTCACTAAATTCTTTTGACATATGTCTTGAATCATAAGATATTGCTACTCCCTTATGGTCAGGATTATTCTTGTTTATATAGTTGGCGAGTCCCTGAGTCGCTTTTGTAACAGTATATTTATTCATTCTGTTGCTTCC
>CAMGAZ010000330.1 GCA_946008205.1 uncultured Clostridium sp.
ATCATCTGCAATACAAAATAATTCTCTAACTTTGTCCTCGGTGATCATAGCGATTGTTGTTTGTAATTCTTTGTATTTCAACACTATAAAGTTACAACAATTTTCGCTAATCACCAAATTTTCAAGCACTTATATTTCGTCGAACTCACGTTAAATAAAAAAATAAAGCATATGGTTATTTCAAAATTATTTAAGAGCATCTTGATTTTATTATTGCTTTTAGTTTCTAATTCGTGCGTTAATAACAACAAGCAAAGTAAAACTCGCCTAATAGCAGTTTCGTGTAGAGAAGATTATAATGCAAAGGCATATTACCTAATAAAGGGCGATACTGTCTCAAGTATTAGTTTCCATATTTTCAAGTACAAAGATGGAACCTATGATATACGTATTAGCTCCCCAGATTCTGTATATTGTAAACAGACTATTAAAAAGCTAAAAGACAAAACATTTGATTGCAGAAAAGGGCATATAAGTGATGAGCTTGTTGCAGGATTATCAACTTTTTTAAGTTTAGCGAAAGATGAATTAAACTTTGACTCATTAAGGGGAATAGCGTTTATGAATGAAGATGTCTTTGATATAGAAATTGCTATATCCAATGATTTTGAAGATCATAAATGTGAGGACTTCCATAAACATGTTAAGGATTTTATGAACAAAACAAATCTTAGAGACAAAATGAATGCTGTTTTGAAGAAATATAATATTGAAGTTAACAATATTGGTTTAAATTATGATGGTAAAATTTTAAACATGGACACTAAAAGATGCCGTATTAATGGTGCTGATTATGGCTATATAGGGAAATTGCCACGTGTCTTGACATACATGCCTCTGAGGGTAGATGTAAAACGATGCCCTAAAGCCCAAGTTGGTTCGAAACATTCAAACTAAAGTTATGCTCTACAGAAAAACAGAGTTCTTGTTATACTTGAGACAAAAGGTCAAACGAAACGATGTTTTGATGATACGAGGAGTTGCTGCAAAGAATCCATTAGGAAGACATTTCCATGATAGAGCAAACAAATACTTCGGCAATATAGCGCCATATACAGGTTTTTAAACATTAAAAAATGGAAGAATTAGAATTTTATAAAGAATGGTGCTTAATCATGTATGATTATGCATGTAGTTGTTTTATTAATGACACCATTGATAAAAATGAAATCTTGGAAGTTCAAAAGGATTTCGAAAAAATGAAATCTGATATCCTAAAATTCTACAAAAATGGAAATTTAAAAAAATTAAAAGAATGGTATTCATATGTAAATGAATTAAAGCCATCTCCATCAGACAAAGAATACTCCATCCTCAACGTTCGTCTTCGTGCTGCTTGCGGCAAGGATTTACGTGACTTTGACAAGAAACGATTGGAAAGGGTTAAGAAAGTAGAGGACAGAGGGTATATAAAGACCAATAGTGAATTCTACTTGATACGCAACCATATCGACTACCTCGAGGCAACGAATGCCACGGATGAAGAAATCATTAAGTTCGATACGCTGATTACACTCTACGAGGAGAAAATAAAGGAGAAAATGGAAAGGCAACGAAAAAAACAATGATGATAAATCATTTAATCAAGATGCATGCCCACCAAACGATCCAGACTATCTATTACGAATGGGAGAAAAACCTAAAAACAGAATTGTGGAAATGCGGTATAAAATAGAAACAAGAAAAGTATGGATATGTTATCACTCATAAAATTAAATTGTATATTTTTCTTTCTGTTATTTTGTTCTTGCTCTGAAAATAAAACGCAAATTAACAGCAAAGAAATTGAATTGACAACTGTAAATGATAGGAATATGACTTGTGTTTATGTTAAAGGGGATGAAGTCTTATCAGACATGTGTTTCGCATTTTTCAAAGTATCAAAAGGAACTATACTTAGAGTTGAACCTGTAGATTATTACCCGAATGCATACACAAAGAATATAAGAAATAAAAATAAGCATGGATATGTTAGTAACATAAGTATAAATGCAATTTGTACTATATTGAATAACATGCGTAATAAATTTCCTTTAGATTCTATTTGGGGAATAGAAATCTTTTCTCCTTTTGTATTTGATGTAGAAGTGAAAGTTTCATTTTTATTAGATAAGAAACAAAATATAGAAATAAAAGATATTAATAGATGTATAGCATTGACAACATTGAAAGATGATTTTAACATGGCTTCTGCAAATTTAGGTATCCATTGTGACACTATAATAGTGGATTTCGATGGAAAAATTTGCCAGCATCATGTCGATGATGGAAAGTTATATGGATATACAAGTGATTTGCCTAAAAGACTATTAGCTTTTCCTCTATTTTTACAATTAAAAAAACAAGAATAATGGTACGAGAATTAGCTCCGTATAAAGGAATTTATCAATAATTTAAAACTATTAAATAATGGAAGACTTAGATTTTTGAGGGTCAGGGGCCAGGTACCTGAGTCGTTCGGGGTTCTCCATTGTTTATAGATGCTTATAGTACCTGTCCCCTGACCATCTAGAAAA
>CAMGAZ010000331.1 GCA_946008205.1 uncultured Clostridium sp.
ATTATAACATAGTCATAACCATTTTGTATAGTGTTTTTATTGTTATCGATAATGTTTTTTGCCCTTCTTTTTATTTTATTTCTTCCAACAGCAGTATCTGTTTTCTTTGGTACTGTGATACCATATCTATTATCTTTGTTATTCTTTCGATAATAGATGCTGAAGTATTTACTTTTTTTAGCATTACCTAAATTTATTATCTCTGTGTATTCACGAGATGATTTTATTATATCTATTTTTTTCATATTAGATAAAAAGAAAAAAAGAAAACAAAATTATGCACATAATTTTTTTCTTTTTTTAGCTCTTCTTTTCTTTAAAACATTACCTTTAACTCTAGCAAAGAAACCATGTTTTTTTGCTTTTTTTCTATTATTTGGTTGATAAGTTCTTTTCATTATATAATACACCTCCAAGTCAAATGCTATTTTATTATATATGTTTATTTCAATTATGTCAAGATTTTTTGTTAAATTAACTCATATAATATTAGTTTGTATTTTAAAATATGAAGTGCACAATAGTTGTGCAATAAGTTTTATAATAGTGTATAATACTATCTAAGCAATTTATTTGTCATTAAAGGAGGTATTAGAAATGGCAAATTATTGTCATCTATCCTATGAGGATAGAAAAAATATAGAAGATGGATTAAATGAAAATAAATCCATAAATCAAATTTCAAAAGAAATAAATAGATCTCATTCTTCTATCTTAAGAGAAATAGATAGAAATAAAAAATATTCTGAACCATCGGCTTGGAATAATTATAAAATTAATCATCCTGATTTAGATTTATCTTGTGAAAGATTAAAACATTCTCCATATGTTTGTAATGGATGTAAATCTAGAAGTGGTTGTAGAAAAGTAAGATGGACTTACTATGCAAGAGAAGCAGATAATTCCTATAAAGAAGTTAAAAGTGAAGCTAGAAAAGGTATTAATCTAACTCCAGAAGAAGTATATAAAATTAATAGCATTCTTACTCCTCTTATAAAAAAGGGGCAAACTATTAATCATTTATACATTAATCATCCTGATATTTTAGATTTTTCAAAACCTTCATTTTATAACTATGTAAATAATGGCGTCTTTGAATTTAGCCCTTTAGATTTTCCTAGAATTGTTAAATATAAGAAAAGAAAGAATTCTAAAAATCGTAGAACTAGAAAAGAACGGGAAATATTGATAAACAGAAAATATGAAGATTTTCAGAAATTTATAAATAATCATCCTGATTTTAATATTGTAGAAATGGATACTGTTGAAGGATTAAAAGATGAAAATGATTGTTTTCTTACTCTTTTATGGAGAAAATCTAAATTTATGCTAATATTTAAATTAGAAAATCAAACAACTGAAGAAGTATCAAGAATATTTAATATACTTCAAACATTAATACCATATGATGATTATAAACGATTATTTGAAGTTATTTTAACTGACAATGGTCATGAATTTTTTGATGTATTAAATATAGAATGTATGCACTCTACTGGTGAACAAGTAACCAAATTATTCTTTTGTGATCCACATATGTCATGTCAAAAAGGTATGATAGAAAAAAATCATGAATTTATTAGGTATATACTACCAAAAGGATCTTCATTCAAAAATATTACCCAAGAAGATTGTGATTTATTTATGAATAATATAAATAGTTTATGTAGAGATTCGCTAAATGGAAAATCTCCATATGAAGCTATGTTATTTCTATGTGATGAATATGTTTTAAAATCTCTCAATTGTTATTATATTAAACCTGATGAAGTTATCTTAAATGATTCATTATTAAAGTATTAATTTTTTTTCTTTTATTTTTTGTTAATATTAAAAGATTTATTTTTAAATTGGTAGTCAAGACCGCGTAGCGTTCATTTTAGTCTTTACTCCAATTTATAAAATAAATATAATTTCAAAACCAAAAAATAAAAAGATATTTATAAGCGTTCATTATAAATATCTAATTGACAAATAAATTGCCTAACATTGAAAAATAAAATTTAATGTAGATATGTGTATTTAGTTTTATTATTGCATCGATATCTACACTTTTTGACGTGGAATAAAATTTCCTTGTCGTATATTAATATAACATATTTATCAAAAATAGTCCAATTTATCAAAAATAAATAGTTATAAGACATTGAAAAATGTGCACTTTCTATTGAAAATACACATTTTATAGTAAATTGCACTTATTTGTGCACTTTAGATTGATTTAACGTATAATATTAGTTTATGATAGTGTTAATCTTCTATCATATACTTTGGAAAATGAAATTATCCAATGTTATATGAAAATTAATCTTATGTATTAGAGAATGTTATAAAATGTAAAATCATGTTGTAAAACTTTATATTTAATATTGACAAGCATATATTTTAAAAGTATTATTTAGTTAAGGATGGTGATTTATATGGCATACATTTCAGAAAGAATGGATGATAATAAAATACAATTTTTGGCTAATGAAATGACTAGAACATATATGGCAAATAAG